>CAUQDE010000099.1:0-6386 GCA_963516425.1 uncultured Kingella sp. | reverse complement strand
GTTTTCAGGCTGCCGTTGATGTTTTCAGGCTGCCGTTGATGTTTTCAGGCTGCCGTTGATGTTTTCAGGCTGCCGTTGATGTTTTCAGGCTGCCGTTGATGTTTTCAGGCTGCCGTTGATGTTTTCAGGCTGCCGTTGATGTTTTCAGGCTGCCGCAAATGTTTTCAGAACGCCGCAAATGTTTTACGTTAGAATAACACCTTTAAAAATGCTTTTATATTCAATATGCCATTCAATCCGTCCCAAATAGAAAAACGCCCCACCGAAGCGCAAATCCGCGATTGCGCCGAGCAACTGCGCAGCAAAGGCAAAAGCAACTACGGCGAAAGCGTGCAAAAATACGCGCAGCTGCGCCTTGCCGATTTAGCCCCGCTGCTTGCCGACTGGCAAAACGAAGCCTACGCCGCCGCGCTCAACCAGCCCACCCTGCCCAAAATCGCCGCCGCCGTGCAAGCCAAACTCAGCCCCGCGCAATGCGAAAAGCTGTTCGCCGCCTTGCACCAAATCACCGAGCAGGGCAACACCACCGCCGCGCTGTATCTCGCCTATCTATATAGCCAAGGCATCCACACCGAATCCTCGCTGCAAAAAACCGCGCATTATTTGCGCTTTGCCGCCAGCAAAAAAGACTGGCGCGCCAACCATTTATGGGCAGAATTGCTGGTTGCCGCCCCGCTTGCCGCTCGCGATTTAATCGGCGACGAAATCCAAACCGATGTAGAAAAATGGCACGCCGAAATGCCCAAAACCGACCCCAAACGCATAGAACAAGCCCTGCGCCGTTTCTACGACAACCCCGCCGCCATGAAATACGCCGCCAAAGCCAAATTCCTCGCCGCGCAAGAGCAAGGCAGCCCCATCGCTGAGCAGCGCATCAAAGGGCTAACCGCACTGGGCGCATTGCCCCACACCGACCCCGCCCCGCAATACCGCAAAATCAACCATTGGCTAGACGTGCAACTGCTGCGCGGTGGCAGCACCGAAACCGTGGAAGACGACATCCTAATCATGCCCGAAAACGTGCCGTTTCTGCCGCAAGAGGAAGACGACGGCATCTTCGCCGAACAATGGCGCAAACTCGCGCTGTACACAGGCATCGCCCTTGTTGCCCTGCTGGTGTTTACCTTGTTGATTAAATTGCTGATTTAGGCAGCCTGAAAACCCACTCCGCGCCGCCCCAACCATTTTTCACCCAACCCCAAAGGATGCACCATGACCCGTTCCGCCCCCATACTCGCCGCATTACTGCTCACCAGCGCACTCGCTACTCCCGCGTTCGCCAAAGGACACGCCCGCAGCTATCCCCAAATGGACAAATGCATGGAGCAGCCCGAAGCCGCCAACGGCGTTACCGCCGCCATGCTGGATTGCACCAACGCCGAAATTGGCCGCCAAGAAGCCCGCATGAAAGCCGCCTTAAACCAGCTTATCGTGCAAAATCCACAAAAATCCGCCCAGATTCAAAAAGAGCAAGCCCAGTGGCAGCAAAAAATGAAACGCGCCGCCAAAAAAGAGTACACCAAAACAGGCGGCACCATGGATTTGCTCAACGGTTCAGGCTTGGTGTTGGAAATGACCGCCGACCGCGCCGATGTGTTGGAAAAACGGCTGGCTAAATAGTGTTTTAGGCTGCCTCTGTTACCTAAGGCAACCTGAAAACCATCCCACACGTCCAAAACATAGGATTGCAAACATGAAAAAACTCGCCACCATTGCCTTATTTTTTGCCCTAATTACAAACAACGCACAGGCAAACACCTCCAATGCCGAGTTCAACTACGACCCGCACGACTATCCCAAAATGACGCAATGTTTTAACGAAGCCGAGCAAGCCAATAACAACATCCTTGCCGATTTTGATGCACAAGACTGCTATCAAGCCGAGATTTCGCGCCAAGAAAAACGCATGAATGCCGCCCTAGCCAAGCTCAACGCAAAAAAGCCAGCGCAACAATCCAAGCTCAAACACGAACAAGCGCGATGGTTGAAAAAGCGCAAAGCAGACAGCGATAAAGAATTTGAAGGTCCAGCCACAAATGGCTATGGGGTAATGCTCAAAATGACCGCCGACCGCGCCGATGCGCTAGAAAAACGGCTGGCTAAATAATTTGAACTTCGCCCAATCGCGTTTCAGGCTGCCTCTGTTACCTAAGGCAGCCTGAAAACCATTCCCGCCCCTTTTTCAACACAGCCAACGCCTCGCCCAATCATTTCAGGCTGCCTCTGTTACCCACGCCCCATGAACTACCGCAACGAATCCACCCAATCCCCGCCGCGCGATTTTGTCTTTGTAAACGAAGCCTCCGCCAGCCGCATTATTCAGGCTGCCCAGCAAAGCATCGCCACCGTGTGGCGCGGCGATTATCACAACGCCAAGCAAGTGCTGGTGGCAATCAAAAAGCGCGTGAAACCCAAGCCCCAAGCCGAAGCCCCTGCGCACGCCGACCCCGCCACCGCATTCCACAAACACCGCCTTGCCCAATCGCAAGCCAGCCGTTTGGCGAATGGCTTGTGCGTGGAAATCGGCGCGGGCTTTGCGTTGGATTTGCCGCGTGCGCCCAACGTTCAGGCTGCCTTGCGCGATGTGTATGGCGTTGAAAACACAGAGCCTTTTGTTTTGCCGCTCGCGCAACTGCTTGGCTTTATCGGCGCACACGAGTGGCATAAAAAAGGCGTAACCATTCCCGAATTGGGCGGCGCAATTCATGTGCCGTTTGGCGTGTTTTCGCCCATTCGCGGCGAATATTTATCGCTGATTGCCCAAGCCAAGCTGCCCGCAAACGCCCGCACCGCGCTGGATGTGGGCACGGGCAGCGGCGTGATTGCCGCCTTGCTCGCCCAGCGCGGCATGGCACATATCATCGCCACCGACACCAATCCCCGCGCCATCGCCTGCGCCCAAGCCAATATCGCTCGGCTGGGGTTTTCGCAACAAATCAACGTGTTGCAACAAGATTTATTTGGCGGGCACACGGCAGATTTAATCGTTTGCAACCCGCCGTGGCTGCCCGCCAAGCCCACCTCCGCCGTGGAAACCGCGTTATACGACCCCAAACACGCCATGCTGCACGCCTTTTTGCGCGGCGCGGCGGCACATTTGGCGCAGGGCGGGCAAGTGTGGTTAGTGATGTCCAACCTCGCCGAGTTGCTCGGCTTGCGCGGCGCACACGATTTGGCAAACTGGTTCGCGCAATACGGCTGGCGCGTGGGCGGCAGCCTGAAAACCACGCCGCAGCATCGCAAAGCCAGCGATCGCAGCGACCCGCTCGCTTTTGCCCGCCAGCGCGAAATCACCACGCTCTACATCTTGGAGCGCGCATGAACACTTGGCACATCACTTCCCGCCTGCCAAGCGACGAACCCAACGCCGCCAATTTCGCCGCATACAGCCAGCCACAGCTTATCGCAGGCGCATCGCCCGATGCCCGCTATCTTTTTGATGCCGTGTACGACCACAACGCCCAATGCTTCGTTTTAACCCTGCTGGATGTGAACGAAACATTCGGCTTTGTGGAAAACGAAACGCGGCTTTATCCCACCAGCCGCGCCGAATTGCTGCGCTTGATTGCCGATTTTCAGGCTGCCCCAGCGGCGCAGTTCGCCCGCGAACAGGCAGCCTGAAAACACGTTTGCAAGCATCGGCAAAGCAAAAACGCAATGCCTGTTTCAGGCTGCCTCACCGCCCGAATTGTGAAATAATAGGCAGCCTGAAACCGCATCAACACAGGATTCGCCATGTTTGCCAAAACCACCGCGCCCGCTCTGCTCGCCCTCATGCTCACCGCCTGCGCGCTCACCCCCGAGCAGCAAGCCGCCCGCGCCGCCGCGCAACAGCGTGCGCAACAAGCCCTGCAATTCCATCTCGCCAGCCAATGCGATGCCGACACCGCCGCGCTGATGCGCGAACAATACGAACAGCGCAGCTACCCCAGCGCACAAGCCAAGCGCGATTTTGAACAACGCTATCAAGCCAAAATCAACAACACCATGTTCCAAGCCTGCTACAAAATGGCATGGCAAAACTACCTCGCCCAACGGCGGCTAGAACGCATAGAAATGTTTTACGACGACGATGACTGGTTTTTCCCTCGCCCATTTTATCGCTCGCCATTCCGCCCTATTTTTTGGTAACAAAGGCAGCCTGAAAACGCATTCCCACACGTTTTCAGGCTGCCTTTTGCTAAACAAAACGTAGCGCAGTTTGAATCATTTGCCCCACGCCAATAGGCAGCCTGAAACTTTGGCAAATCAGCAACCAATGCCGCACCCAGCCTCACAACATTGCCAACTCATCAACCTATTGAACACGCCATTAAGCAACAAACCATCGCCGCTTCATTTTTAGATTTTAGGCTGCCTTAAAGAAAAGCAAACCGCTCGGCTTGCCTCAATCCCCATTTCTCATCGCTGCAACACATTGTTTCCGTTGATTTTCTGATTAAAATCAAAGGCAACAACTTATTTATTTGTAAAAAATTGTTATCATGCCGCCCCAGCCGTTTCGGCTAAAAACACGTTTTAAAACTTGATGAAAAGGACGATTCTATGAAATGAAATTAACCGTATTGGCTTGCGCTGCATTGTTTGGCTTAACCGCGTGCAGCAGCGGTGGTTCAGGCGCGAGTTATGGTGGCACGATTGGTGCGGGTTCAAATAATGTAAGACCGACTCCACCTGCGCCAACTCCAAACCCAGCACCTAATCCTGCTCCAAATCCAGCACCTAATCCTGCTCCAAATCCAGCACCTAATCCTGCTCCAACTCCAACACCTACCCCGACTCCAACCCCAACCCCCACTCCAACAACTAGCTACAATGGCAACGCTGTTTTATTCCCTGTTTATGATTTTGTTCCTAATTCACCTGAACTAAATAAATTTGCAGCGGTAAACAGCAGCAATCTTGAAAAAATTACAGTTGATGGTAAAGAACTCACACTCGCTCAACCTACTACCCAAAATGTACAACTATTCGCCAATGATACGATTGCTGGGGTTTTAACTGAAAAAGATAACGGGGGAAATTTGCCTAAAAAAATCATGTTGAACTCTACTGCCAAATACAGCAGCTATATGCGATTTGGTATTGCAGGGGATTGGGTGGGCACAGGCGCATTAGGTGCGGATAACTGGGATAACCAAGCATTTGCTTATGGTAGCGTTACCCCCGTTGCCGATATGCCTACCACAGGCACAGCCACTTACAAAGGCTTTGCGTTTGTAGGACATCCTGTTTTTGCTTTTGAAGCAAGAGACAGCATGGGTGCATCCTTTAACGTGAATTTCGGTAGCAAAAAAATCACAGGCGATATTGATATGGGCTCAGGTCAAAAAATCAATTTGGCTGGTGACATCTCTGGCGCATCGTTTAGTGGCACAAGCGGTAATACCGAAATGCGTGGCAATTTCTTCGGTCCGCAAGCGGCTGAATTGGGCGGCGTATTCAGTGGCGCATTATCTGGCTCATTCGGTGCGAAAAAACAATAATTTAGCGTAAATAAACCCACCTTGCTGTAAGCGAGGTGGGTTTTATGTTTTGCAGGCTGAAATCTTTGCAAAACCTAAAATGAAACGAGAAATAGTTAAATTTCCACCCGCGCGGGAATGACGACATTTCTTGTGTTTCAGGCTGCCTTTGCGTAAAGCCAAAGGCAGCCTGAAATCTAAAATGGAGTGGTAATGCTTCATAGCCAAATAGCGTGTTTAATAAGCCATTACTGAATTGACAATATTTGGTGAGTCTTTAATACCCAATAGGTTGCACACAGATTTTAGGCTGTCTCTCTATGGGCAAAAATTGCATCCAGTCGTATATTAGTAAAAACTCATTGCAAAACACGCCCAGTGTATTGATAAAAGCGACAGTTTTCTCAAAATTTTATCCTTTGGTGTTGTTTGTAAACATTTGTTTTTACCTTTTGTTTTATTTTTTTTATGGTAAATTGTTTTATTTTTTTTATGGTAAACGAGAAAAATAAATAGCTTGCATATTTGTTAAGAAATGATATTATAGAGTAGTTAGTCGTTAAGGCTAATAGGGCATTTGTTAAACTTTTTATGAAAAGGACAATTCTATGAAAATGAAATTAACAGTATTAGCTTGCGCTGCATTGTTTGGCTTAACTGCGTGCAGCAGCGGTGGTTCAGGTGTAAGCCATGGTGGCACAATTGGTGCAGGTTAAGGTAATGTACAACCTACACCTCCTGCACCTAATCCAAAACCAGCACCTAATCCAAAACCAGCACCCAACCCCGCGCCTACTCCAAATCCTAACCCAGCTCCAAATCCAGCACCTGCCCCTGCCCCTGCTCCATCAGCAACATTCAATGGTGTTGCTATTCCAGCAGAAAGCCAAAATGGTGCTAATACACCCGTTAGCGCAGTTG
>CAUQDE010000098.1:0-6478 GCA_963516425.1 uncultured Kingella sp. | reverse complement strand
CTGCCGATTGCCCTATTTTTGCCCGTGCAGGCGTTTCGCCGCCTACCGCGAGTAGGGGCAAACCCCTGCACCCCCGCGCCACGTTTACCATTTATGGCAATCATCAAGGCAGCCTGAAATTTTCAACCGTAGGGTGTGCAGCTTTGCTGCGCACGCGGTCAAAGGCAGCCTGAAAACGGCTTGGGCTTATTTTCAGGCGGCGATTGTTTTCAGGCTGCCTCAATATGGAACGGCGACGGCTCGCCGCCAAAATGCCGAACAAACCAAGCTACGCCAAATCATCCCGCAACATAAACTTTCAGGCTGCCCATCCCCAAAAGGCAGCCTGAAAACAATTAAGCTGTTTTTTCAGACCGCCTCCCGCACAAAAAAATCCCCCCAACAAGCCCCACACAAATTGTTAAAATCGTCCCCACCCAAAGGCAGCCTGAAACGCCCCAAAAGGCAGCCTGAAAACCGAAATCCCAAACCAACCCAACCCAAAGGAACACCCCATGCAAACCCTAACCCTCATCCAACCCGACGACCTCCACGTCCACTTCCGCGACGGCGCCGCTTTGCAGTCCGTCGTGCCGCACACCGCCCGCCAAATGGCGCGCGCGCTGGTGATGCCGAACCTTAAACCGCCCGTTACCACAGTAGAACAAGCGCTTGCCTACCGCGCCCGAATTCAGGCTGCCGTGCCGCAAGGCAATCCGTTTGAGCCGCTGATGTCGCTCTATCTCACCGACCACGCCACGCCCGAGCTGGTGCGCCAAGCCAAAGCCGCAGGTATCGTCGCCTTCAAGCTCTACCCCGCAGGCGCCACCACCAATTCCGACAGCGGCGTAACCGACCTGTTCAAGCTCTTGCCCGTGTTGCACGAAATGGCGGCGCAAAACATCCTGCTGCTGGCGCACGGCGAAGTAACCGACCCCGCCATTGATATTTTTGACCGCGAAGCCGCCTTTATCGAGCGCGTGATGCAGCCCGTGATGGCGCAAGTGCCGCAGCTCAAAATCGTGTTTGAACACATTACCACCGCCGAAGCGGCGAAACTGGTGAGCCAAGCGGGCGACAACATCGCCGCCACGGTAACCCCGCAGCATCTGATGTACAACCGCAACCACCTGCTGGTGGGCGGCGTGCGCCCGCATTTTTACTGCCTGCCGATTATCAAGCGCGAAAGCCACCGCCAAGCGCTGATTGCCGCCGTAACGGGCGCGGCATCGCACAAATTCTTCTTGGGCACCGATTCCGCCCCCCATGCCCAAACCGCCAAGGAAAACGCCTGCGGCTGCGCGGGGATGTTCAGTGCGGCGCACGCCATCGAGCTTTACGCGCAAATTTTTGAAGACGCAGGCGCGTTGCACAAGCTGGAAGCCTTTGCCGCCCGAAACGGCGCGCGCTTTTACGGGCTGCCTGAAAACACCCGCACCATCACGCTGGAAAAACGCGAACAGCGCGTGCCCGACAGCTTCGCCTTCGGCGATGCGCGCGTGGTGCCGATGTGCGCGGGCGAAACCCTGCGCTGGACGCTGGCGGCATAGCCCCAAGGCAGCCTGAAAACGGATAAGCGCGTTTCAGGCTGCCGTTTGAAGCATCTTTCCAAGCCATGCAAAACCGAGTACATTCATCTTTTCCTTAACCCCTCTTAACGAAAGCGCCATCATGGAACACTTCCCCAAATCCCACCGTTTAGAAAACGTCCGCTACGAAATCCGCGGCCCCGTGTTGCAAGAAGCCATGAAAATGGAAGAAGCAGGGCACCAAATCATCAAGCTCAACATCGGCAACCCCGCGCCCTTCGGCTTTGAAGCCCCCGACGAAATCGTGATGGACATCATCCGCAACCTGCCCACCTCGCAAGGCTATTGCGACAGCAAAGGGCTGTATTCCGCCCGCAAAGCCATCGTGCAATATTACCAATCGCACGGCATCCGCAATTTAGACGTAAACGACGTGTATATCGGCAACGGCGTGTCCGAGCTTATTTTGATGACCATGCAGGCCTTGCTCAACGACGGCGACGAAATCCTGATTCCCGCGCCCGACTATCCGCTGTGGACAGCCGCCGCCACGCTGTCGGGCGGCAACGTGCGCCATTATCTGTGCGACGAATCATCCGACTGGTTTCCCGACATTGCCGACATCAAAGCCAAAATCACCGAAAAAACCAAAGCCATCGTCATCATCAACCCCAACAACCCCACCGGCGCGGTATACAGCCAAGCCGTGCTGGAAGAAATCGCCGAAATCGCCCGCCAACACAACCTGATGATTTTCGCCGACGAAATCTACGAAAAAATCGTGTACGACGGCGCAGTCCACCACCACATGGCAGCCGTTGCCCCCGACGTGTTCTGCGTAACCTTCAACGGCTTGTCCAAAGCCTACCGCGTGGCGGGCTTCCGCCAAGGCTGGATGATACTCACGGGCAACAAAAAAGCCGCCGCGGGCTTTATCGACGGGCTGAACACCCTTTCTTCCATGCGGCTCTGCGCCAACACCCCCATGCAGCACGGCATCCAAGCCGCATTGGGCGGCTACCAAAGCATCGACGAGCTTATCGTTCCCGGCGGGCGGCTCTACGACCAAAGCATCATCGCCGCCGAAATGCTCAACGACATCGACGGCGTAAGCTGCGTGCGCCCCAAAGGCTCGCTCTACGTTTTTCCCAAGCTGGACATTCAAAAATTCAACATCCGCGACGACGTGCAATTTGCCCGCGATTTTCTCGCGCAGGAAAAAGTGCTCATCGTGCAAGGCACGGGCTTCAACTGGATACGCCCCGACCACTTCCGCGTGGTTACCTTGCCGCACCAAAGCCAAATCGAAGAAGCGATTGAACGCCTTGCCCGCTTCCTGCACGGCTATCGGCAATAAGCGTTTTCAGGCTGCCTAGGCGCGGGCGGTGCGCTTGCCAAGCCAAAGTGATTGCGTGGACGCGGTAAAAAGCAGTATGATAGCGGCGCAGCGCTTGCTGTATAAATCCATTCTTAGGGAGACTAACCATGAAAAAACTCGTACTCATCGCCATCACATCCATGCTTGCCCTTTCCGCTTGCAACACCATTTCAGGCGCAGGCAAAGATGTGAGCGCAGCAGGCAACGCCGTAAGCAATGCCGCTCAGGATGTGAAAGACAAAATGTAAGACATTCGGCAGTTCGCAAAAACAAAACCGCCCAAGTTTATCGCTTGGGCGGTTTTGTATTGCATGGCTGCGGCATGATTATTTTCAGGCTGCCTTGTTATCCACGCCAAAGGCAGCCTGCGTAGCGAAGCGGAGTTGCGAAGCTAAAACGAGTTTCCGCCGTTTCAGGCTGCCTTCAACCCCCACTTCAACCCATTCAGCTGCTGCAACACCTTGCGGCTGTGCAGTTCGTCAGGCAGCCTGAAATCCAACAGCAGACGCGTTGCCGCCCGCGCGCTCGTCCAATCCACCGCCGCGCGCTCATCGCCCGCGCCCAACGCCAGTAACACATTGCCGCGCACCAGCACCGCATCGCCCCAGCCGTCCGCGTCGCCATCACCCACCGCCTGCACCGCCGTTTCAGGCTGCACCGCATACCAGCCCTCCGCCGCCACGCGCCGCCCATCCGCATCGCGCGCCCAATCAGGCGCAAAGCCCAGCAGTGTGAGCAAGCGCCATTCAAAACAACGCAACGCGCTGGCAAAATGCGGCGCGGTGCAAATTGCCCGCAACACATCGTGCAGCGCCGCAAACAATTCAGGCTGCCCATCCTCGCGCGCGGTCAGTTTCAACACCAATTCGTTCACATACAGCGCGCTCATCAGCCGCTGCCCGACCGGCTGCGCCCAACCGCCGCACCATTCCGCCCGATGCACCGTTTTCAATTCCTCCTTGCCGAACCACGAAGCCGAAATCGGCACAAACGGCAGCAGCACCCCGCGCAGCTCCGAACCGCGCGTCCGCGCGCTGCGCGCCAGCAGCGACACGCGCCCGAAATCGCGGCTGAACGCTTCCACGCGCAAGCTGTTTTCGCGCCACGGCAACGCCGTCAGCAAAAAAATCGGTTGATGATTCACACGGCCAGACATACCCAAACCTGTTGCAACAAAAGCGCGGATTATAGTTGAGGCAGCCTGAAAACGGAAAACGGGCTTTTCAGGCTGCCTGAATATCTTTTATCGTTCGTTTTCTCAAGAAAGGAAATCCCATGAAATTCCAAAGGAAATCCCATGAAATTCCGTTTGTATGCCGTGGTTTTAAGTTCTGCATTGCTGTTAAGCGCTTGCGCGGGGGTGAATAACGCCACGGTTTCCGAAGCCAAATTGCACGAACGCGCGGCGTTTGCATTGGGCGTGAACCCCAGCGCGGTGAGCATCAGCAACCGCCGAAACGAAGGCATCACCATTTACTTCACCGCTACGGTGGGCGGGCGTTCCAGCCAATGCTACGTAACCAATTCGGTTACCGTTATCGGCGCGGCAACCTCCGATGCCCTTTGCTCGGGCGGCGGCGCAAGAGAAGCCACCCGCAGAACAGGGCAATGCAATGCTTTGTTAAAAGCCGCAGGGCGTTGCTAAATTTGTTTGCAAAGGCAGCCTGAAACCGTGTTTACGCATTTTCAGGCTGCCTTATTATTTGATTTTGATTGGTGTCCCATCCCAAACACACCATCGCGTAGCCCGTGCCAAGGTTTCTGAAAATTCCTTAACACATTTGATGATACAATCGCCCCCTTTCTATTTTCCCGCAACCCCAGCAAAGGCAGCCTGAAAACAAATGGCATCACTAGAAACATGGATTGGCTTGCGCTACCTACGCGCCAAAAAACGCAGCGGCTTCATGTCGTTTATCTCCGCAATCTCCATCGTGGGCATCGCGCTTGGCGTGATTGCCCTGATTACCGTCTTATCCGTGGTCAACGGCTTTCAAAAAGAAATTCGCGGGCAACTGCTCAACATCGCCCCACACGCCATGGTGAGCTATCTGCCCAGCGAAACCGAAGCCGCCGGCGCGCCCACATGGCAGCAATTGCAAACCCGGCTTGCCAACAAAACCGAAATCATCGCCACCGCCCCCCTGTTATCAGGGCAAGCCCTGCTGGCGAACGCAGGCGAAGTGCGCGGCGTGCAACTGGATGGCATCCTGCCAGAGCAAGAGCGCAAAGTGGTGGATTACGCCAACAACCTAGAAGCAGGCAGCCTGAACGACCTCAAACCCGACGAATTTAACATCATTCTCGGCTCCGCCCTCGCCAAAACGCTAGACGTAACCATCGGCAACAAAGTAACCGTTATCACCCCCGAGGGCAACGTAACCCCCGCAGGCGTAGCCCCGCGCCTCAAACAGTTCAACGTAGTTGGCATTGTGAAAACAGGTGTAGAAGATGCCGACAACGTTAAAGCATTGATTCACCTAGAAGATGCCAAAAAACTCTATCGCCAAGACGAAAGCAACGTGCTGCTGCGCCTGCGCCTTGCCGACCCGCAAAACGCCCCCGCCGTGATGCAACGGCTTATCCCCGAAAGCCAGCGCAACACCATCTGGGTGCAAGATTGGACCGACAACAACCGCAGCTATTTTTCCGCCGTAGAAATGGAAAAACGGATGCTTTCCCTGCTGCTCACCTGCATTATTATTGTTGCCGCGTTTAACCTCGTCTCCTCGCTGGTGATGGCCGTAACCGAAAAACAATCCGACATCGCCATCTTGCGCACGCTCGGCTTATCCCCGCGCGGCGTGATGAAAATCTTTGTGGTGCAAGGCATGGTGGCAGGCATACTCGGCACGCTATTCGGGCTGGTGTTTGGCTTGCTGCTCGCATGGAAAATTGGCAGCATCATCAAATGGATAGAAATGCAAACAGGCACGCATCTCATCTCCGCCAAAGTCTATTTTATTGACTACCTGCCCAGCGACATCCAAGCCCCCGATGTCATCACCGTTGTCCTGATTTCGCTGCTTTTATCCTTCCTTGCCACGCTCTACCCAAGCTGGCGCGCCGCCCGAACCCAACCTGCAGAAGCCCTACGCTATGAATAAGCCCATTATAGAAGCCCAACACATCGCCAAAACCTACCACGACGGCGCGCTCAACGTTGAAGTGCTGCGCGACCTCAATTTCAGCATCAACGAAAACGAAAGCGTCAGCATCATCGGCGCGTCAGGCAGCGGCAAATCTACCCTGCTGCACATTCTAGGCGGATTGGACAAACCCGATTCAGGCAGCCTGAAAATCATCGGGCAAGACCTCAAAACACTCAGTCAAGCCAAACTCGGCATTCTCCGCAATCAAAATCTCGGCTTTGTGTACCAATTTCACCACCTGCTTGCCGAGTTCACCGCCCTAGAAAACGTGATGATGCCCTTGCTGATTGGTAAACTGCCCCGCCGCGAAGCCGAAGCACGCGCCAAAGCCATGCTAGAAAAAGTGGGGCTTGCCCAGCGCATCCAACACCGCCCCGCCGAGTTATCAGGCGGCGAACGCCAACGCGCCGCCATCGCCCGCGCCCTTGTGAACCACCCCA
>CAUQDE010000097.1:0-6493 GCA_963516425.1 uncultured Kingella sp. | reverse complement strand
TTCGCCCATTGCTGCGCTTCGGTCATGATGTTGCCTTCTTCGGTGGATGCAAAGCCGCATTGCGGCGACAGGGCAAGCTGCGCCAGCGGCACGATTTTTGCCGCTTCGGCGATGCGCGCTTTTACGGCGGCTTTGTCTTCCAGCTCGGGGAATTTGGATGTAATCAAGCCCAGCACGATGCGTCCTTTGTGTGGGTTGTCGTTAAAGTATTTCAGCGGTTCAAAGCCGCCTGCGCGGTCGGTGTCGTATTCCAAAAAATAGCCATCGTAGGCGGTTTGCCCGAACAGCTCGGGGGCAACGGGGTCGTATGCGCCGCTGAGCAGGTAGGATGATTTGTAGTTGCCACGGCAAACGTGGGTGGTGATGGTCATGTCGGCGGGCTTGTCTGCCAAAATGGCTTGGATGTTTTCCAGCGCGATTTTTTTGCTGCCTTCAAAATCAAAGTCTGCTTTGCCGTAGTTGTTGCACAGCGTGCCCCAATACACATCGTCAATTTGCAAATAGCGGCAGCCTGCGTTGTAAAACGCGCGGATGGCATCTTTATAGGCTTGGCGCACGTCTGCGGCAAAGGCTTGTTTGCTTGCGTACACGCCTGTGTCCCAGATAAAGGGATACATCAGTTGGTTGGGGCTGGGGATGGTGTATTTTACGATGCCGCGATCGCCGACAATTTTTGCAAGCGATTGATAATGTTGGATAAAGGGATGATTTTCATTCCACGACACTTTGCCGCAGCAGCGGGTGTTGTATTTGCGAACTTCGGTGTTTTTAAACGCATAGGCTTGCTCGGGGATAAAGCCTTCAATGCCGTTTAGGTTTTCCAGAAAATCGATGTGCCACCATGAGCGGCGAAATTCGCCATCGGTGATGACTTGAATACCTGCGTCTAGCTGGTCTTGCACCAGTTTGGCGATTTCTTGGTCTTCTATTTGGGTGAGCGCATCGCGGCTGATTTTGCCTGCGGCGAAGTCGGCGCGGGCTTGTTTGAGCGCGGAGGTGCGCAGATAGCTGCCAACGGTGTCGGCATGCAACGGGAGGGTTTTGCTCATAAAGCGTTCCTTTTTGTAGTGGGGTAAACAAATTGAGCCAGAATGTTAAAACAAGTTAAGCCTGTTCGCAAATGGTTAGGCGGAATGGTTTGGGCTTGGAGGCAGCCTGAAAACGCTATGGGGGCGTTTTCGTTAAGCCTAACCGCGCATCTCAAACTGCGTTTTCAGGCTGCCTGATGCTATCGCTGGTACAATCCCATTCGTCTTAGAACCTGTATTCACTATTTTCAGGCTGCCTCAGCCTTTTTCTCCGCTCGCAAAGGAACGCATCATGAAACGCCTCTCCACTCAATCGCCCCAATTCCAGCAAGAATTGCAAGCGCTGCTTGCTTTTGAAACCGCGCAAGACCCCAAAATTGACCAAATCGTTGCCGATATTTGCGCCGATGTGCAACGGCGCGGCGATGCGGCGGTGATTGCATACACCAACCAATTTGACGGCACGCAAGCGCAAACGATGGCGGATTTAACCCTCTTGCAAGACGATTTAAAAGCGGCGTTTTTCAGACTGCCTGAAAATGTGCGCACCGCGTTGCAAACGGCCGCCGAGCGCGTTCAAAGCTATCATCAACACCAAAAACAAGAATCGTGGAGCTACACCGATGCCGACGGCACGCTGCTGGGGCAGCAAATCACGCCGTTGGATCGCGTGGGGATTTATGTGCCGGGCGGCAAGGCGGCGTATCCCAGCAGCGTGATTATGAACGCCATGCCCGCGCATGTGGCAGGCGTGCCCGAAATCATCATGGTTGTGCCCACGCCGCAGGGCGAGCGCAACGATATTGTGCTGGCGGCGGCGTATATCGCAGGGGTTACCAAAGTCTATACCATTGGCGGGGCGCAAGCCGTTGCCGCGCTGGCGTATGGCACGCAAACCGTGCCGCAAGTGGACAAAATCACAGGGCCGGGCAACGCCTTTGTTGCCGCCGCCAAACGCCGCGTGTTTGGCGTGGTGGGGATTGACATGGTGGCGGGGCCGAGCGAAATTTTGGTGATTGCCGATGGCAGCACGCCTGCCGATTGGGTAGCGATGGATTTGTTTAGCCAAGCCGAGCACGACGAAATCGCCCAAGCCATTTTAATCGGCACATCGCAACGCTATTTAGACGAAATTCAGGCTGCCATGCACCGCCTGATGCCCACCATGCCGCGCCGCGCGATTATTGAAGCCAGCTTGGGCAACCGCGGCGCAATGATTCTGGCAAAAGACCTAGACGAAGCCTGCGCCATCGCCAACTACATCGCGCCCGAGCATCTGGAACTTTCCGTGGAAAACGCCGCCGAATGGGCAAAAAAAATCCGCCACGCAGGCGCTATCTTTATGGGGCGCTACACCAGCGAAAGTTTGGGCGACTATTGCGCCGGCCCCAACCATGTGCTGCCCACCAGCCGCACCGCGCGGTTTTCATCGCCGCTGGGCACATACGATTTCCAAAAACGCAGCAGCCTGATTCAAGTGTCCGAACAAGGTGCGCAGAAGTTGGGCAAAATCGCCAGCGTGTTGGCGCACGGCGAAAGTTTAACCGCGCACGCGCGAGCGGCGGAGTTTCGGTTGAAGGATTGAACGCGGCATGGTAGGCAGCCTAAAAATGGAAAACACCGTTTCAGGCTGCCTTGATGTATATGCACAATAGGCAGCCTGAAAACGAAAATAAAGTGGCGACGGCTCGTCGCCAAATGGTGTATTCAACAGGGCTTTATTGGTTGGGAAAATATCGGCGAGCTGCCGCCGCGCCATTGATTGCAGGGTTGGCAACGTTTTCAGGCTGCCCCAACCATTTGCGCAGCCTGAAACAGAACATGGCGTATCGCCGCCATACCCACTCTTTGCGTTGCTGTAATCCAAACATTTCAGGCTGCCTTTAAGCATTGTAAAGGCAGCCTGAAAACGCAAAATCGTTTGGTGCTAAGCCAACCGATTTTTGCTGGATAGGTTGATTTTCAGGCTGCCTAATCCATCACAAATGTTTAATGCTGTTGCTTGCTCCCCTAGCACAAAGCGCATGGTTAAAGCGACACCCAAAGCTAACCCCCAAGCAGCAACCTTTTTCAGGCTGCCTGCAACCCATCAACAAAAGCAGCCTGAAACTTGCCAACGCCCCTTCCAAAGAGTATCTTCACGCTTTTTAACAAACCCCGTTCACAAACCCGAAAGGAACCCTCATGGCACGCGAAGTCCCCGCCGTATTCGGCAGCGTATTCCACCCCGAAATGCCCGTTCTCGCCTTTGAAAACGGCGCATGGCAGCCAACCCGTTGGCAATCCAGCAGCGAATTCACCCTTGCCCCTGGTGCGCATAGCCTGCACTACGGCAGCGAATGTTTTGAAGGGCTTAAAGCCTTTCGCCACGCCGACGACAGCATCCACCTATTCCGCCCCGATATGAACATCGCCCGTATGCGCCAAAGCGCACGCCTGCTGCATTTGCCCGTGCCCGAAACCGAGGCTTTTCAGGCTGCCCTGATAGAACTCGTGCGCCGCGCCAGCGACATCATCCCCGATGCGCCCGCCTCGCTCTATCTGCGCCCCACGCTCATCGGCACCGACCCCGTTATCGGCAAAGCCGCCACCCCGTCTGCCAACGCCCTGCTCTATATTCTCGCCTCCCCCGTGGGCGATTACTTTAAAACAGGCGCGCCCATGAAACTCTTGGTGGAAACCGAACACGCCCGCTGCGCGCCACACATGGGGCGCATCAAATGCGGCGGCAACTACGCCTCCGCGCTGGCGTGGGTGCTCAAAGCCAAAGAAGAACACGGCGCAAACCAAGTGCTGTTCTGCCCCAATGGCGACGTGCAAGAAACCGCCGCTTCCAACTTCGCGCTGATTAACGGCAACGAAATCATCACCAAACCGCTCACCAGCGAATTTTTGCACGGCGTAACCCGCGATTCCGTGCTCACCATCGCCAACGACTTGGGCTACACCATCAGCGAGCGCAACTTCACCGTAGCCGAGCTCAAAGCCGCCGTAGAGCAAGGCGCAGAAGCCATCCTAACAGGCACCGCCGCCGTGATTTCGCCTGTTACCAGCTTTGTGATCGACGGCAAAGAAATCCCCGTTGCCAGCACCGAGCGCGGCACCGCCATCCGCAAAGCCGTTACCGACATCCAATTTGGCTTGGCAGAAGACAAATACGACTGGTTAGTGCGCGTGTAAACCGTTCAACACCATACCAACTCCATAAAGGCAGCCTGAAAACAGGAATTACGCTTTCAGGCTGCCTTTTGTTTTATGCTTATAGCAAATGGGAAAATAACCAAAATAGTGCAGGCATAAATTTAATTTTGAGAAATTGTAAATATATTAATCGCCTAGATTAAAAAATTAACCTCGCACCACTTACTACAAGTCTATTTTTTGGATTGCAATAACTCAATAATAGATTTAAGCATAATAATTTCATCATCTTTTTGCGAAATAATTATATCCTTATATGAAATCACTTCATCTTTATGTTGTAATAACATCTTAAATTTCATATTTTCATTTGCTACATTATTTATATCATTACCATAGTGCGTATTATTTCCATCATTTCCAATTATTTGCAAAATAAAATTTTTTTCCTCACTTGTAATAAGTTCAACAATATCTAAGTTGAAAATATCAGCGATTTTTTCAAGACGAGCAAAATCTAAACGTCCTTCCCCCCTTTCAAGTCTCGCGTAACCATTTTTTGACATTTGTACCTTTTCTGCCATTTCCTCTTGCGACCATTGATGAGCTTCTCTTAATGCTCGGATTTTTTCATTAATTTTCATGATACCTCTAAAAATAGTTAAAAATACCAAATTTCTCAACTTATAGCCCATTTTTGTTGATGGACTAAATATTTTGATAAATTATACTTACAAACTTATTTTGTAGCAATCATCTATTTTTATTACTTGAAAGGACAATCATGCAAAATTATTACGAAATGTTGGGATTGGATATTAATGCTTCTTTGGATGATATTCAGTCTAAAATTAATGACGCAAAACAGAATAACAGTATAGATGAAGCACTATTAAGACAAATAAGCTCTATTCTGCTTAATGAGAAATTAAAAAAAACATACGACGAAAAATTATTTGATTTTATTTTAAATCAAAGCAGTAAAAATTTTAAACAAGATAATAATAGCAATAAAATTATTGAAACAATGTTCTCAAAACTGGATGACAATTCTGGATTAGACAATAAGTTTGTATATATTGTACTTTTACTAATGGTTGTATGCATGGTATGCATATTCCTACCTATTACTATTGGAAATGTCATTAATTTTATTGCTGGCGTAGCAATGTTAATTCTGCTTATTCAAGACTGGAATATATTAAAAACTGTTGGGAAAAATACATTTTCAAAATGGTGGGCAATTATACCTCCTGTATATTTATTCAAGCGAGCAAGAAGATTAGAAACAAAACAAACATATTTTCAGATTTATATGGGATTATGGCTTGGCTTTCTCTTATTATATTTTATTTTTGTAGGCAGCAAAATTATGCTGGAAAAATCAGCTTGTGAGACTGTAACCGATATAATTCATAATCAATTAAGACAATCTACATCATGCGAATCAGTAACCATCATTAATAGTAATGGTAAATATCATTCTGCTGCTGCGGAATTATCAAATGGGCGGACTATCAATATAGATATTACAGAAACAGATAATGGAAAAGTTTATGTAGAAATTAATCCTTAAAACCATACATAAAAATCCTATGCCAACAAACAAAAGGCAGCCTGAAAACGGAAAATACGTTTTCAGGCTGCCTTTTTGCGCACGGTTAAACCGCGCAGCTAAACGATTTGCCAAACGCCCCCCAACTTGCATCATCCAAAAAGGGGCGCATAGCTTTGCCACCCACGCCATTCCCCACCCAAAACCGCGTGCGTGCCTGCGGCTCACACTCTACCCCCCCCGCCAATGCAGCCTGAAACCCAGCAGGTCGGGCATGGATGCCCGACAACCGCCGACAACAAAAAAACGTCGGGCATCAATGCCCGACCTACTGCAAAGGTTTCAGCACGTCCGCCCAGCCGCAAACCGCTTTCCCCCTTTTTCAGGCTGCCTCTATCGCCCGCCTACTGCCCCCTTAAAAACAGCCCATCCAAATCCGCCAGCGTAAGTTTCACCCAAGTGGGTCGCCCGTGGTTGCATTGGTTACTGCGCGGCGTGGCTTCCATATCGCGCAGCAGCGCGTTCATTTCGGGCAGGGTTAATTGCCGCCCCGCGCGGATAGAACCGTGGCACGCCATGGTGCTTAAAATCTGATTTTCTTTCGCTTCAATGGCTTGGCTGCTGCCCACCGCCGCCAGTTCGCGCAACACATCGCGTGCCAGCGCGGCAACGTCTGCTTTGCCCAGCATCTGCGGCACGGCGCGTACGGCAATTTGCCCGTTGCCCAAATCCGCCAAATCCAAGCCGTATTGCGCCAGCTCGGCGGCGT
>CAUQDE010000096.1:0-6545 GCA_963516425.1 uncultured Kingella sp. | reverse complement strand
TATTAACCGCTGCGCTGCTCGCACCCGGCATAGCATCCGCTGCGCCCGCCAACCCCGCAACCCAGCCTGATTTGCTCACAGGCGACACTAAACTCGCCTGCGAAGCCATTTTGTGCTTATCCAGCGGCACTCGCCCCAGCGAGTGCAATCCGTCTTTGCAACGCTATTTCAGCATTCATCACAAAAAACCGCACAAAACAATTCAAGCGCGGCAAGACTTCCTGAATCTTTGTCCTACATCAGGGGAAAAAGGCATCAAAGAACTGAACCGCGCTTTGGCAAACGGGGCAGGGCGATGCGATGCGCAAGAGTTGAACCGCGTGATGCGCCGCACCATTACCGTGCGCGAATGCAAACCGGTTGCCAACAAAAGCGTTATGGGTAGCATGGGCAGCCGCAAACCCGTGCAAGAGTGCCAAGACGTGCAAAAAGTGGTGGTACTGAATGCTAAGCCTTCCTACTGCACGGCTTACCACAACCACGAATGGACGCGCGTAAGCGACACCGTGAAATATGTGGGCGACCCGAAACAAGGGGGTAAATGGGTGGATGTAGGGCAGTAAAGTAACACTAAGAAAAGGCGAATACATGAAAACTACTGAAGAGAAAATATCATGCGATATACACCACTATAAGCAAACCTTGCGCGAATTTTATTCAAATGCAGCAGCTATTTTGTTGGCTGCAGTAATAGGTTCTGCACTCGTTATTTGCTTTGATATATCCATAGATACCAAAGTAACTTTGGTAAAGTTGCTGATGGGTTGTGGAGTTGTGGGGATTCTTGCTGTTGTGGTGCAGTTTGTGCGATTCGCTAGTAAGAAAAGATAAAGATTTAACTCCTGCTGCGGTTTGTTTCTTCTTCCGTAGCGCTTTACGCCGCCACGATGGGCATATCGTTGGCGGCTTTTTTTGCTTTCAGGCTGCCTGAATGTTGTAGTTGTTCACAATGCAAAAACCATTTCCGAGCTCAAAGTGGTTTTTTTCTTGTGAATAATCATTTGATTGTTGATTTTGAATTTGAACTTAGAGAGGTTTTTGAAATGAGAGAAGTGCATTTCATGTTACAAGGTAAAGGCGGAGTAGGAAAGTCGTTTTGTGCATCCATACTTGGACAGTATTTACAACAGAACAGCGGTAAAGCTCTGCATTGTTTTGATACCGACCCCAATAATCGCACATTAAGCGCAGTAAGTGCATTAAATGCCGAAATTGTGAGCATTCTCACGAAGCATGAAACCATTGATACTCGCCAGTTTGATGAGATGTTTGAAAAACTGGTTTCATTGGATGGCATCGGTGTAATAGATAATGGTTCATCATCCTTTGCGCCTTTAATGGGATACTTGATTGAAGCCGATTTGATTCAAGTGCTAGCCGATAATGGTGTGCGCGTTGTGATGCACGTTGTTATGGTTGGCGGACAGGCATTGAATGATTGTTTGAAAGGTTTGTCCAAAGTGCTCAGTTCAACCCAAGCCGACGTTGTGGTTTGGATTAACGATTTTCAGGGTGAGGTGCAAGAGGGTGGTAAAAATTTCTTTGATTTCAAGGTCTATCAATCCAATAAAAAGCGCATTCTAGGTGTGGTTCATATTCCCAGTCGCGCTCCTGATACCTTTGGCAAAGATATTTACGATATGACCAAGAATAACCTCACCTTTGCCGAAGCCCTAGATAATCATGACTTGTTCAAATTAGCAGCACGTTCACGTCTTATCCGTGTGCGAGATGAAGTATTTGCACAATTGGCTAAACTCCCCATAGGCAATCAAACACAAGATGCAAACTAACCCCCTCATCCAACCCAACCGCCCACGCAAAATGACCCCGCATCAAGACAATTGGAGCGACAGCATGGGCGGTTTTGCCACAATGGCTACCAATAGCTCCTCGCGCCCACAATGGCAGCCTGAAAGCGAAATCGCGCAACTGCAAACCGAAGTATTCGCGGCTACGGGCATCAAAGTGAGCGAAGATGACCCCATTCTCGCGGTGCTGGTGGTGCAAAAGCGCAATATGCAAGCCTATGCCGAACAGATAGGGCAACAGCAAAACGAGCAGCAGGAAGTGTTCTTGGAGCAGTTCAAGATACAGGCGCAAGCCGTAACCCAAGCGGCAGATAGCCTTGCCGAGCAAAAGCAATACCTGCTAGGCGAGATTATCCGCGCCAACGATGCTTACTTGCAGAATGTGGAAAGCAAGCTGATGGGGTCGGTAGCTGCCAAAATGCGAAACCAAGCCGTTGCCGAACAGGATAACTTTTTAGGCAGCCTGAAAAAGCAACTGATTATTTCAGGCTGCCTGTTCTTGTTGGCGCAGATTATCTTGTTGGGTACATTTTGGTTTTTGAAGTGAATCAGGCAAAGTGAGCAAACCATGCAAAACCCAGCACCCATCATCACCACGGTAAAGGTCAATCCTAGCTTCATCCCCGAAGACAAAGATTACCCGCACTTTCGTTTAATCCCAATAACCACCGATACAGGCAAATATCATTGCCTGTATCTTTTTTTAAACCCCAAAGAACGAATGCTGCTAGAAGCCCGCGCCAAACGCCACGTCATCATCAAACAACTGGCACAGCTAACCGAACACGCACGGCTGACGATTTTTGAAATCATTGTACGGTAAGCGTGAGCCATCCGATAGAAAAAGGGAAATCCAATGCAAACTCAACCAAAAATTCAATCCCAATCCAAACTATCCGCCTATCAACAATACCTACTTGACCAAATGCGCACCCCCATGCCCCATGTGGAACTCTACGCTCTGCTGCGCATCATCCATAACCGCAACATTCAAAGCGAAGTGCCGCGTATCTTTCAGGGCAAAGTAGATGCCGAAATGCTGCAATGGGCGATAGACAATGCCACGGGCGCATTGAAGCGAAATGACGGCAACAACATACTCGCATGGGTGGATTTTCTGTTCAAACTAGACCGCAAAAACAGCGAAATTGTGTGTGAATACGTTACGCAGAAGAGTGATGATTACCGCCCATGAATGCCGAAACCTACAACGTCGCCCAAGCCGCTGCCTATCTTAAATGCCACCCTGAAACGGTGCGCGAAATGATACGCAGCGGCAAATTACTTGCTGCCAAAGTCGGACGCAGCTATTGCATTCGCCAAATCCATCTTGACGCACTGATTGCCAGCAACGAGAATGAAACCGTGCAGGCATTGGCTCGCAGCAGGAGTAAACAACAATGCCCATCTATCAACGAAAAAGCGGTGTCTGGTACATTGATATTCGGACACCGAGCGGCAGCAGAATTAGACAATCTACTGGCACGCAAAACAAGCAAGAAGCCCAAAGGCTGCACGATAAATTGAAATACGAACAATGGCTCACTCATAAAATAGGGGAAACCCCTGAACACACATGGGAAGAAGCCGCTGTGCGTTGGATACATGAGAAAGGAGGCGAAAAGAAAAGTATCCAAGATGATTTAAGCCGTTTACGCGGCTTAACCGTTGCGTTCAAAGGCAAAACACTCGCCGAGCTTAACCGCGATTGCATCACCACCGCCATTGCTGCCTTTCCGTGTAGCAACAGCACCAAAAATCGCTACATTGCACTGATTCGTGCCATTTTGCGTAAAGCAGAGTTTGAATGGCACTGGTTAGACAAAGTACCCAAGCTATCGCTTTACCGTGAACCCAAACGACGCATCCGCTGGCTCACCCCTGCCGAAGCACAAAAACTGATTGCCGCTCTACCTGATTACATGGCAGAAATGGCAATTTTTAGTTTGGCGACAGGATTAAGACAACGCAATGTGTTGGATTTGAAATGGTCGCAAGTGGATATGATGCGAAAAACGGCATGGATACATCCCGAGCAAAGTAAATCAGGACACTCGCTGGGGATTGCGCTGAATCAAACCGCATTAGCGGTGTTGAATAGGCAAATGGGTAAACACAAGGAATATGTGTTTACCCATAGTCAAGGACGGCGATTACACAGCATCAGTTCGCGCATTTGGCGCAATGCCCTAGAAACCGCAGGCATCAGCGATTTTCGTTGGCATGATTTGCGGCATACTTGGGCAAGCTGGTTGGTGCAAAGTGGTGTGCCCTTAGCTGCCTTACAGGAAATGGGTGGCTGGGAAAGCATCAAAATGGTACAGAAATATGCCCATCTGTCGCCTGAACATTTGCAACAGCACGCTGCCATTTTGGACGGTTTTTCTTTTGGAAAAGACACAAATTGGACACACGAGCCAAATCACAAAACCAAAAGAAAAAGCCTAAACAGTTGTTTAGGCTAAGAAAAAGTGAATGGGTCGTGAGCGATTCGAACGCTCGACCAACGGATTAAAAGACCATGCAACAGTTTGAGCTGGCGGCGGCGTTTGCCGAGAGTGAGATTAGTGTTAAACATTAACAGGAGTAAAAAAATGAATGAGCAAGAAATGAAAGTGATTGCCGATTTTTTATCGTGCTACGACCTATGGGGCGCATTACGCGATTTTTGCTTATGCGTAGATGTTGAATTAGAAGCAGCCGTTTTTGAAAAATTGGAGCAAATAAAATGAAATCCTTGATTTTAATATCTGCCCTGCTGTTGCTGGCAGGCTGCCAAACAGAGGAAGAAAGGGAAGCCGAAGCGCAAAGATGGCTACATGATGTTACCCTTGTGCGCCAAATTGACGGCTGCAATGTGTATCGGTTTTATGACCGCCACACCGTCTATTTTTCCGATTGCAGAGGGCAAACGAGCTATGAGCAAAGCGGTGGAAAACGTGCAGCGCAGCATCGGCAAACGCTGAATGCGGGGCGAGATAATCAACCCAAACAGGAGCAGAAAAAATGAAAACCATCATTGAAATTGAACTGTTAGACGGTGGCATAGCCGTAAACTTGGAGTCCGACCAACCGCTGCCCAAAACGGCGAAAGATGAAACCAATGTTACGCAAGACATTGCTATTATTGCGCTGGCGTATATCAGGCAAGAAATGGAAGGGGTTTTAGGCAAGCCTGTGAAAGTAACTGTGCCTTGGGAGCAAAAGCATGAACCGCTGCATTAAAAAAGACGGCAAGCAGTGGCTAGGCTGCGAGCTGTTGCTACCTTTGCATTATTTCAGACGCTTCCGCCAGCCGCGCCGCCGCGTGGTGGCGCAGTTTGATGACTTGGCTGCCGCCATCGCATGGCTGGATGGTGTGGCAGCCTGAAAACGGCTAAATCCCAAACCCAAGCGGGCTATCAAATAATTTTGATAGCCCGTTTCATTTTCTCCACCGCCCAAAGGTTTAACCGCCTTTGGGCGGTTTTTTTGCGACCGTCTGAAAATTAGTATATTATCCAATATACACTAGAACGGAGAGAATCATGTACCGAGTTTATGTATTGAAACAGCGCAAGGGTGGCAGCGAAGTTTTGACTGACACGCGCACGCAAACTCATAGCTTTGCAGTAGCGAAAGCGGCTTTTGGGGAGCTTTTCCAGCGCGATTTTGACCACAGACACTTGCTTTTGATGAGCAAGGACAATCAGAAATTGTATGTTTATCGCTATCAAAGCCAGCAGGGCGATGAAAACTTTATAGAGCTGGGGGGCACAGCTGCATGGCTGAATACAAAGATTTAAACGAGAAGCGCAAAAAGGCGATTGCCAAGAATGCTCAAGCATGGGTGAAAGAAAACCGTGTGGGCTTGGTGTCTAATGTGAAGCCTGAAACGCGCGCGTTGTTTGACCAAATTCATGCGCAATTAACCGCGCAAAACTTGACCAAAAGCCGCGAGGATACGGTGGTTTATCTTTGCCGGTATTTTCTAGACAACGCGCCTTGACAAGGATTTGTATATTATATAATATACGCACATCAGCATAATGTTGATACCGACCAAGCGGTTTCTTGGTGGCTCAAATAAGAGTTGATAATATGATTAAACATGAAATTCGCCGCGCAACGTAGCGCAAGGATTGGGATACGGTGCAAAAGCTGGAAACCATCTTGAAAACCAACAGGGCGGGCAAATGCTCGCCTTTTGAGCAAAGGGAGATTGAAATGGCGAATGAGCAAAACCGCCGCCGCGGCATGATTGCCAAGATTAAGGTGGCGCAAAAGCAGCTGGGCATGGATGATGATGTGTACCGCGATGTGCTGGCAGCGGCAACAGGGCTGCGCAGCTGCAAGGATATGGAGATTTGGCAATTGGAGCGGGTGTTGCAAAAAATGGAGCGGCTGGGCTTTGCGCCCACGCGCGACAAGCCCGAGCGGCAGCCGCTGCATTTGGTGGAGCATACACCGATGATAAATAAAATGGGGGCGCTGCTGCATGAAATGGGCAAAAGCTGGGCATACGCGCACGGCATCGCGCGCAAGATGTTTGGGGTGGAGACGGTGCAGCGCTGCGACGGCGAACAGATGCGCAAGGTGTTGGCTGCGTTGAATTATCAAGCGCGGCGCGAAGGGCAGAAGGCAGCCTGAAACGGGGTTTAAATTAGGTTTAAACAGGCAAAAAAAAGCCCACGCATTGGGCGCAGGCGTATTCAAATAACAGTATCGGTTTGAATTTTAACACAGAATACGGAG
>CAUQDE010000095.1:0-6562 GCA_963516425.1 uncultured Kingella sp. | reverse complement strand
ATGGTTGCGTGTGATGATTAAAAAATAGGCAGCATACTTTTTAGGACACCACCCACCATTGTTCATCGCATTCAAGCAATCAACAAAAATAACGCACCTAAGCATTCAACGTTTTCAGGCTGCCTTTCAACATTTCTTATCTTTGCCCGCGCAGGCGTTTCGCCGCCTACCACGAGCAGGGGCAAGCCCCTGCACCCCATGTAGCATCAACCCTTTATCGCCAGCATCAACGTTTCAGGCTGCCTAATCCATCGCAAAGGCAGCCTGAAAGTATACCCGCCCTTGCGCTTGACACGCCCCTCGCCCCCGCAATTACAATCGCACGATTTTTTCATTTCTGAACCCCAATCCAAGGAGTGCTACCATGCGCTGGTATCTAGCCGCTTTGAACAAATACGCCGAATTTAGCGGGCGAGCCCGCCGAGCAGAATACTGGCTATATATGCTGATTCATATATTGGTGCTGGCTGTTCTTATAATCTTGATGATTCATACTTTCTTTTCCCGAAATAACGCTTTTGGCATCGTTGCAATGCTGTTATTTATCTATTTACTCATCACATTCCTACCATCACTTGCCGTTACCGTACGCCGTTTGCACGATATGGACTTTTTAGGCTGGTGGATTCTGATTGTATTTTTCTCCCTTCTTACTCCACCCGTTTTCTTGCTTTGTTTAATACTTCTTTTTTTCAAAAAAGGCACCAAAGGCAACAATTTCTTCGGAGAAGACCCCATACCAGCCGAAGAATATGAAGAATATTAACCCACCCCGCAAAAGGCAGCCTGAGAACAAGCGAAGCGAGTTTCAGCGAAGCTAAAACAGCATTTAAAAACATTTTCAGGCTGCCTCACTATTGTGCCCACACCAACCATAAAATCAACAACTCATTACCCTTCACAAAGGCAGCCTGAAAAGCCCCCGCCCCGCTTTCAGGCTGCCTTTATGCTAAAATTTGCCCCCCAATCCACAACCAGAAAGCACATCATGGCAGGCAACACCTTCGGACAACTCTTCACCGTAACCACCTTCGGCGAAAGCCACGGTGCAGGCATCGGCTGCATCATCGACGGCTGCCCGCCCCATCTCCCGCTCACCGAAGCCGACATTCAACCCGACCTAGACCGCCGCAAACCAGGCACCAGCCGCCACGTTACCCAACGCCGCGAAGCCGACCAAGTAGAAATCCTATCAGGCGTGTTTGACGGCAAGACCACAGGCACCCCCATCGCCCTGCTCATTCGCAACACCGACCAACGCAGCAAAGACTACGGCAACATCGCCCAACAATTCCGCCCCGGCCACGCCGACTACGCCTATTGGCACAAATACGGCACGCGCGACTATCGCGGCGGCGGCAGAAGCTCCGCCCGCGAAACCGCCGCCCGCGTCGCCGCAGGCGCAATCGCAAAAAAATGGCTGCACCAACAATTCGGCACCCACATCATCTGCTGGGTAACGCAAGTGGGCGAACATGAAATCGCCTTTGAAAACGAAGCCTACATCGCGCAAAACCCCTTTTTTGCCGCCAACCAATCACAAATCGCCGAGCTAGAAGCTTATATGGACAGCGTCCGCAAATCACTAGACAGCGTAGGCGCAAAACTGCACATAGAAGCCCGCAACGTGCCCGTCGGCTTGGGCGAACCCGTGTTTGACCGCCTAGATGCCGACATCGCCCACGCGCTGATGTCCATCAACGCCGTCAAAGGCGTGGAAATCGGCGACGGCTTCGGCGTAGTCGCCCAACGCGGCAGCTACCACGGCGACGAACTCACCCCGCAAGGCTTTGCCAGCAACCACGCAGGCGGCATCGTCGGCGGCATCGCCACAGGGCAAACCATCACCGCCAACTTCGCCATCAAGCCCACCAGCTCCATCGCCACCCCGCGCCAATCCATAGACATTCACGGCAACCCCGTAACCCTCGCCACCCACGGGCGACACGACCCCTGCGTTGGGCTGCGCGCCGCACCGATTGCCGAAGCCATGCTCGCGCTGGTGCTGATGGATCATGCACTGCGCCACCGCGCACAAAACGCCGACGTGCACGTGGCTACGCCTGATATTGCGCGGGGGTAGGTTTCAGGCTGCCACCTTTGCAAAAACCCTGAGGCAGCCTGAAATCTAAAATGGAACGGCGACTGGCTCGTTGCCAAATAGTGCATTCAATAGGGCTTTTCTGGTTGGCAACATCGGCGAGCCGCCGACGCTTCATTGGTTACAGGCTCTTACAAAATTTTCAGGCTGCCTTTTGTTTGATGTAAAGGCAGCCTGAAAACTCATTTACAGAGCAAAGGATTGAAACATGGTAGATTTATTTTTATTCATCATTGAATGGACTTTGCGCCTGATTTTTTGGCTGGGGCGCAAACTTGGTTGGATAAAACACCACGCGCCCAAGCCTACGCAAGCCTACGCAAGCCAACGGTTATTTGCGCAATGGTTTTAGTGGTCATTTTGGTGGTGGGTGGGTTGGCGTAACCAATACAGTTAGCACCAGCACATACCAAAGGCAGCCTGAAAACTCATTTTCGTTTTCAAGCTGCCTTTTATTGCTCGCCGCTTCACGACTGATGCCGTTTCTTCACGCTCACCTGCCGTTTTTTCACTTTTCCGCCGCTGTTGCGCACTTTCTCGTCTTTGCGATTTTCCCGCTTGGCAATGCGGTTGCTCAGTGTTGCGCGGCGCAACGGTTTGTTTTTGGTTTGCGCGGCGGTTTCTTCGTAGGGGTTTTCGCCCACGTTGTATTGAATCCGCAGCGGTGTGCCTTGCAGGTTAAACGCTTTGCGGAAGGTTTGCATTAAATAGCGCGTGTAGCTGTCGGAAATTGCGCCGAGCGAGTTGCCGTGTATCACGATAACGGGCGGGTTCATGCCGCCTTGGTGGGCGTAGCGCATTTTCGGGCGCACCAAGCCTGCGCGGGGCGGAGCTTGGCGTTCCACCGCGCTTTGCAGCACGCGCGTGATTTTGGGCGTGGGCATATTGATAAACGCGGCGTTGTAGGCAGCCTGAATGCTGTCAAACAAGCCGTCTATGCCGCGTTCTTTCAGCGCGGAAATATAGTGAAACTTTGCAAAATCAAGGAAATACAGCTTGCGGGCGATATCGCGCTTGATGTCGTTGCGCCGCTCTTCGCTGATGCCGTCCCATTTGTTTACGGCAACCACCAGCGCGCGCCCTGCTTCCAGCGCAAAGCCTGCAATGGTGGCATCTTGGTCGGCGATGTCTTGCTGCGCGTCCAGCACCAACACGGCAACGTTCGCCGCTTCAATCGCTTGCATCGCTTTAATCACGGAGAATTTTTCCACCGCTTCGTCCACTTTGCCGCGACGGCGCACGCCGGCGGTGTCGATGATGGTGAACGGCTTGCCCTCGCGCTCAAAATCAATGTGGATGCTGTCGCGCGTGGTGCCCGCCATGTCAAACGCAATCACGCGCTCTTCGCCCAAAATGGCGTTCACCAGCGTGGATTTGCCTACGTTGGGGCGGCCGATAACGGCAAACACGGGATGTTTGTTTTCAGGCTGCGTTTCGTCTACATCGGGGAAATGCTCCAAAATCTCTTCAATCAGATAGTAAACGCCGTCGCCATGCGCGCCGGAAATCACATGCGGCTCGCCGAGTGCCAGCTCGTAAAACTCTGCCGCCAGCACGGCGCGGTTGCCGCCCTCGCCTTTGTTTACCGCCAAATACACGGGGCGCGGCGATTGGCGCAGGCGGTCGGCGATGATTTTGTCTTGCGGCGTTAAGCCTGTGCGGGCATCCACAAGGAACACGACGGCATCGGCTTCATCCACGGCTTGCAGGGTTTGCTTTGCCATTTCGTGCAAAATGCCACTGTCCACAACGGGCTCAAAACCGCCGGTGTCCACAACCAGATAGGGCTTGCTGCCCACTTTGCCGTGCCCGTAATGGCGGTCGCGGGTTAAACCGGGGAGGTCGTGTACCAGCGCGTCTTTGGTGCGCGTGAGGCGGTTGAACAAGGTGGATTTGCCCACATTGGGGCGGCCGACTAGGGCGATGGTGGGTTTCATAAGGGTTCTTTCTGTTTCAGGCTGCCTTTGTAGGCGGCGAGCAGGTGCAAATTGCACAGGTTAAAAATTTTCAGACAGTTTGATTAGATTTCCGCGGGTCGGGACAAACGCTGCGTAAACCGTCAATGTGTTCGTGTAAATCAGGCGGAATATGATTCCACATCGGGTCAAGAATGAAATCTATGCCTTCGCGCCGTGCAAGTTTAGCAGCAGGGACAAAATCGGAATCCCCTGAAAATAGGACAATTCTTTGAACTTGCTGTTTGTATGCCAATGAAGCGATGTCTAAACCAATTCGCATATCTACGCCTTTTTGCTTGATGTCCAGCACCATATCGTCTGCATTAAGTGGTATTGCAGGATTTTTTAGAAAATCTTTCATCTTGGTGGGTTTAATTGCCCATGTGGCGTGTTCGGATAATTTTCCTAAGCGCAATGCGAGTTTGCGTTTGCTTTTAAGTTTTTGATGCAATTCGTGGCGAAAAATCGCTTCATCCGTTTTGGCAAAATCAATTGAACGCTTGGACACAGGATTGTGCATTTTCTTTTCAAATGGAATGCAATCGTAAAAGAATATTCGGTACAGTTCACTTGGCTGCTCATTCTTACCCGTTGGTTGAAGATGCAGCAGCGAATAGTGAAAAGCTAAATCTGCTATGCGCTCCGCATTAAAATAGTTTTGCGGTTCAATTTTGCGGATTCTTTTAATAAAAAATGCACCGTCAATCAAAATGGCTGTTTTCATATTCTTTCCCAAAAAAAGCCCTTGGGCTCGGCATTTCCGCTATGAAATTAGGAAATGCGTACTACCAAGGGCACTATTCGGTGTGAATTGTATGTACTTACCGTTGATTTGTCAAATGCGATTCTTAAAAATATTCATATTTATGAATTTCTTACGCTTTAATTTACAAATGTTTTTACGCCTCGGCAACCGCTTCGCGGGCATAGGTTTTCTCGCAATAATGGCATTTGAGCTTGGTTTGCCCGTTGTGCTGGCGCACATAAAAGCGGCTGGTTACAGGCTCGCTGTGGCTGGCGCAGTTGGCGTTGGGGCAGCTAAACACTTCGCTGATGGTGTTGGGCAGCGAAAGGCGCAGTTTTTGCACCACTTGGTAATCGTGAATATGGTTCACAATGGCTTCGGGAGCGAACAGGGCAAGGCGGTTGGCATCGGCTTCGCTAAATATTACATCTTTGATTTTGATGATGTCTTTGCTGCCTTGTGAGTGGCTGGGCAGGTTGAAGCCCACGGTTACTGCGCTGCCGTGGTGCAGCACTTTAAATTGGCGCAAGATGGTGAGCGCCAGCCCTGCGGGGATGTGGTCAATCACGGTGCCATTTTCTATGGCTTCTACGCTTAATTGTTTGTTTTTCATGGCAATTTCCTTGTGTATTGGATTTTTGAACTAGGCTGAACAGCGTTTCAGGCTGCCTAATCATCATGTTTACAAAGCGGGCTAAACCGTTTCATTCAACACCAGCGACAGCATCGCCATCCGCGCAAATACGCCGTTGGTGGCTTGCTCAAAATAATAGGCGTAGGGCGTGGCATCCACGCTGGGGTGGATTTCGTCCACGCGCGGCAGCGGGTGCAGCACGCGCAAATTGGGCTTGGCGTGGGCAAGCATGCTGGCGTGTAGGTTAAATTTGCCTTGAATTTTGGCAAATTCTTGTTCGTCAAAGCGTTCACGTTGCACGCGGGTCATATAAAGAACATCCGCCCATGCCACCGCGCTTTCCAAATCGGGAAAAATTTGCCAAGCCGCGCCTGCTTCGTCCAGTTCTTCGGTGATGTAGTCGGGCATGGCGAGCGTGGGCGGCGACACAAAGGCAAATTCGCAGCCAAAGCGTTTAAGGGCTTGGGCGAGCGAATGCACAGTGCGCCCGTATTTCAAATCGCCCACCATTGCGACTTTTAGGTTTTTCAGGCTGCCTTGGGTTTCGTGGATGGTAACAAGGTCAAGCAGGGTTTGGCTGGGGTGTTGGTTGGTGCCATCACCCGCGTTGAGCACGGGCACGCTGGAAAATTCCGCCAACACGCGCGCCGCGCCGTCTTTGGGATGGCGTTGAATAATCGCATCGGCGTAGCTGCTGATGATGCGCGCGCTGTCGGCAAGGGTTTCGCCTTTTTTCGCGCTGGTGTTTGCGCCATCGGCAAAGCCGATTACCTTGCCGCCCAAGCGTTGCACCGCCGTCTCAAACGATAGCCGCGTGCGTGTGGACGGCTCAAAAAAACAGCTTGCGATGAGTTTGCCATCTAACAAGCTGGGATTGGGTTCGCTTTTCAGTTTAAGCGCGGTGTTGAGTAATAATAATAGCTCTTCATCCGATAAATCGGCGATGGAGATAATGTGTTTTTGGTAGAACGGATTATGGGACATGGCAGTTTCCTTTGTTGAGTGGGCTGAAAACGGACAAACGGCGAAATTATAGCAGAATTATTCGCCATGCTTACATTTTTTTACATTGCGGCAGCCTGAAATGCAAAATGCCGTAAAATGTCAGTTTCTTGATAGCGTGT
>CAUQDE010000094.1:0-6567 GCA_963516425.1 uncultured Kingella sp. | reverse complement strand
CTATGCTACGCGCTTTACAAATCCAAACCCAAGAAGAACATCATGCCACTGCATCCCACCGACGACTTGCGCGTCAAACACATCGACGAGCTGCTCCCCCCCATCGCCCATCTATACGAGTTGCCCATCAGCGAGCAAGCCGCCGAGCTGGTTGCCCAAACGCGCCAGCAAATCGCCGACATCCTGCACGGCAAAGATAACCGCCTGCTCGTGATTATCGGGCCTTGCTCCATCCACGACCCCAAAGCCGCGCTGGAATACGCGCAACGCCTGCTGCCTCTGCGGCAAAAATACGCCAAAGAATTGCTGATTGTGATGCGCGCCTATTTTGAAAAACCGCGCACCACCGTGGGCTGGAAAGGACTGATTAACGACCCACACCTCAACGGCACGCACGACATCAACTTCGGCCTGCGCCAAGCGCGCAAATTATTGCTAGAACTCAACAACCTCGGCATGCCCGCCTCCACCGAGTTCCTAGACATGATTACCCCGCAATACTACGCCGACCTCATCGCATGGGGCGCAATCGGCGCACGCACCACCGAAAGCCAAGTGCACCGCGAGCTCGCCAGCGGCTTATCCTGCCCCGTAGGCTTCAAAAACGGCACCGATGGCAGCCTGAAAATTGCCATTGATGCCCTTGGCGCAGCCGCGCACCCGCACCACTTCCTATCCGTAACCAAAACAGGGCATTCCGCCATCGTGCACACCACAGGCAACACCGATTGCCACGTTATCCTGCGCGGCGGCAACGGCGGGCCCAATTACAGCAGCGAACACGTTAAAAGCGCGGCAGAACAGCTAACCCAAGCAGGCTTAACGCCCAAGCTGATGGTGGATTGCAGCCACGCCAACAGCCGCAAAGACTTCAAACGCCAAATGGAAGTTGCCCAAGACATCACCACGCAAATCCAAAACGGCGAGCAAAACATCATGGGCGTGATGGTGGAAAGCCATCTGGTTGAAGGGCGACAAAACGACCCCATCGTTTACGGACAAAGCATCACCGATGCCTGCATCGGCTGGGATGACACCGAAAAACTACTCGCCCTGCTGGCAGAAGCCAATCGCCCGCGCGTATAAGCGTTAAACATAAGGCAGCCTGAAAACGCAAAAATACGTTTTCAGGCTGCCTCTTTTGCCCAAACCACAACCGATGGCGCATCAGCGGGCAGTACCAACCAAGTCTTGTTCAATACAGTATGTCGGGTGTGTGGTTTTGCCACGCACACGGTTTGCAAGTTACCAATCCTATAATTAAACAGCCAGAGGCAGCCTGAAAACATTTTTAGCGGCATGTTTTAGCTCCGCTCGTTTTCAGGCTGCCTTATCGTTTCATTTTTAGAAAACAGTGTTTCATATTCCGCCATTGTTTTGCACATCGGGAAACCCTATATTGCACGCACTGATGAACAACAATGAAAGGACACATCATGCGTACCCTAATCAGCCTCACCTCCGCCCCCGCACGGCATTGGGTAGGCAACGGCTTCCACGTTTCCCCCGTGTTTTCCCACATGGGCGAAAAACGCCAAACCAGCCCATTTTTAATGTTTGACTACGCCATGCCACAAGAGTTCGCCCCCAACTTCGCCGCCCCACGCGGCGTAGGCGAACACCCGCATCGCGGCTTTGAAACCGTAACCATCGCCTACCACGGCGAAGTGGCGCACCGCGATGACAGCAGCGCAGCAGGCGTTATCCAAGCAGGCGATGTGCAATGGATGACCGCAGGCGCAGGCACGGTGCACGAAGAATTTCACAGCGAAGCATTTAGCCGCGCAGGCGGGCTGTTTGAAATGGCGCAAATTTGGGTGAACCTACCCCGCGCCCACAAAAACGCCCCGCCGCGCTACCAACATCTACGCAGCGAAAATATCCCCGTGGTAAACGTGGACGGCGGCGCAATCCGCCTGATTGCAGGCAGCCTGAACGGCATAAACGGCGCAGCGGACACGTTTACCGAGCTCAACATTTGGGACGTACGCGTTCACGCAGGCGCAAGCCTCACGCTGGATTTGCCCGCCAACCACAATCTTGCCGTGTTGGTGCGGCAGGGCGACGTGCTGTTTAACGACACCCATCGCGCCAGCGCAGCGCAACTGGCGATTTTTGAACGCGAAGCAGGCGCAATCCGCATCAGCAACACAGGCGATGCCGATGCCGAGCTGATTTTGCTATCAGGCGTGCCGATTGATGAACCGATTGCCGCCTACGGGCCGTTTGTGATGAACACGCCCGATGAAATTCGTGAAAGCATTGAGTTGTTCCGCGCGGGCAAATTGGGTGCGTTGGCGTAATCGCGTAAAATAAGGATTTTGCATTTTCAGGCTGCCTCTCAAGCCTCAAATCGCAAAATCCTTTTTTTGTGGAGAGAACCATGCTTTGCCCCTGCCAATCCAATCAGCCCTACGGCGATTGCTGCCAACCCTTTCACACAGGCGAAAGGCAGCCTGAAACCGCCGAGCAGCTGATGCGCTCGCGCTACGCCGCTTATGCCTTGCAGCAGGTGGATTACATTATCCGCACCACCGTGCCCGCGCAGCAGCCGCTGTTAAACCGCGATGAGCTGGCGCAATGGGCGCGCGAAACGCAATTTCTCGGGCTCGCCGTGCATCAGCACACGCCGCGCATCGGCAAACATCACGCGCAGGTGTCGTTTACCGCCCAGCTTGCCCAGCATGGCGAAACGCACGAACACCACGAGCAATCGGCTTTCGTGCAGATAGACGGCGCATGGTATTTTATTGACCCCACCGTGCCTTTGCCCAGCATGAAATCGCCGTGTATTTGCGGCAGCGGAAAGAAGTTTAAGGCGTGTTGCGGGTGGTTTTTTAAGTAGCGCACAAAAAAAATCGGATTTTCCCAACACAGGAAAATCCGATTTTTGTCGTTTCGCTTGACTCATTTTCAGGCTGCCTCAATCATCAAAGGCAGCCTGAAAACGATTTGCTTAGCCTTTGCGGGCCGCTGTTACTTCAGCAGCCACGTTAGCAGGCGCTTCGGCGTATTTCGCAAACTCCATAGAGTAGGTAGCACGACCTTGGGTAGCCGAACGCAGGTCGGTTGAGTAACCAAACATTTCAGCCAAAGGCACTTCAGCGCGCACTTTTTTGCCGCCAATGCCATCGTCGTCCATACCCAACACGATGCCGCGACGACGGTTCAAGTCGCCCATCACATCACCCATGTACTCTTCGGGGGTTTCCACTTCCACTGCCATAATCGGTTCCAGCAACACAGGCGATGCTTTGCGCATACCTTCTTTAAACGCTTGTGAAGCCGCCAATTCAAATGCCAGTTGTGAAGAGTCCACATCGTGGTAAGAACCGAATACCAAGCGGATGCGCACATCCACCACAGGGAAGCCTGCTACTACACCGTTTGGCAATGTGTCGCGGATACCTTTATCAACAGAAGGAATGAATTCGCGCGGAATCACACCACCTTTAATCTCGTCAATAAACTCGTAGCCAGCACCACCAGGTTCCATAGGCTCCATTTTGATCACAACGTGACCATATTGACCTTTACCACCTGATTGTTTGGCGTGTTTATATTCAGATTCCACTTCTTTGCGGATGGTTTCACGGTAAGCCACTTGTGGCGCACCAATGTTTGCTTCCACCGCAAATTCGCGTTTCATACGGTCAACAATAATCTCCAAGTGCAATTCGCCCATACCAGAGATAATGGTTTGACCTGATTCTTCATCAGTACGCACGCGGAAAGAAGGGTCTTCTTTTGCCAAACGGTTCAAAGCGATACCCATTTTTTCTTGGTCGGCTTTGGTTTTTGGCTCAACGGCAACGTGAATCACAGGCTCTGGGAATTCCATGCGTTCCAAGATAATGGGCGCATCTTCGGCGCACAAAGTTTCGCCTGTGGTAACGTCTTTCAAGCCGATAGCCGCAGCGATGTCGCCTGCGCGCACTTCTTCAATCTCATCGCGGTCATTTGCCGTCATTTGCACCAAGCGACCAATGCGTTCGCGTGTGCCTTTTACTGAGTTGACAACCGTATCGCCAGATTTCAAAACGCCTGAATATACGCGGATAAAGGTTAAGTTACCCACATATTTGTCGTTCATCATTTTGAATGCTAACGCAGAGAATTTCTCTTCGTCGCTGGCTTGGCGCGTGGCTTTGTCGCCGTTGGGCAATTCGCCTGCCACAGGAGGAATGTCGGTAGGTGCGGGCAGTAATTCTACAACTGCGTCCAACATACGTTGCACACCTTTGTTTTTGAAGGCAGAACCGCACAACATGGGTTGGATTTCGCCGTTCAAAGTGCGGGTACGCAATGCGCCAACAATTTCTTCTTCGGTCAGCTCTTCGCCGCCCAAGTATTTATCCATCAGCTCTTCGCTGGCTTCTGCGGCGGCTTCAATCATGTTTTGACGCCATTCTTCGGCAGTTGCCACCAAGTCAGCAGGGATGTCGCCGTAAGTAAAGGTTACGCCCTTGTCTTCTTCGTTCCAAATGATGGCTTTCATTTTCAACAAATCCACCACGCCTTCAAACGCGTCTTCTGCGCCCACGGGAATCACGATAGGCACAGGGTTAGCGCGCAGACGGGTTTTCATTTGTTCTACCACGCGGAAGAAGTTGGCACCTTGGCGGTCCATTTTGTTTACAAATGCCAAGCGGGGCACTTTGTATTTATTGGCTTGTCGCCATACGGTTTCGGATTGGGGTTGCACACCACCCACCGCGCAGTAAACCATCACCGCACCATCCAACACACGCATAGAACGTTCTACCTCAACGGTAAAGTCCACGTGCCCTGGGGTGTCAATGATGTTAAAGCGGTGTTCTGGGAACTGGTTTGCCATACCTTTCCAGTATGACGTTACCGCTGCGGAAGTAATGGTAATACCGCGTTCTTGTTCTTGCTCCATCCAGTCGGTGGTGGCCGCACCGTCGTGCACTTCGCCCAGTTTGTGGGTTAAGCCTGTGTAGAACAAAATACGTTCAGTAGTGGTGGTTTTGCCCGCATCGATGTGGGCGGAAATACCGATGTTGCGGTATAGGTTAATAGGGGTTTTACGAGCCATTTGATTATCCTCTCGCTATTAGAAACGGAAATGAGAGAAGGCTTTGTTGGCTTCAGCCATGCGGTGTACTTCTTCGCGTTTTTTCATTGCGCCGCCGCGGCCTTCGGCTGCGTCAATCAATTCACCAGCAAGGCGCAAATCCATAGATTTTTCGCCACGTTTGCGGGCGGCATCGCGCACCCAACGCATTGCCAATGCCAAACGGCGTGCAGGGCGCACTTCAACAGGAACTTGGTAGTTTGCACCACCTACGCGGCGGCTTTTCACTTCTACAAGCGGTTTGGCATTATTGATGGCTTCGTTGAACACTTCAATTGCTTCTTTGCCTTGTACTTTTTTGGCAATTTGTTCCAATGCGCCGTATACGATGCGTTCTGCAACGGCTTTTTTGCCGTCAATCATCAATACGTTCATGAATTTTGATAATTCTACGCTGCCGAATTTTGGATCAGGCAGAATCTCGCGCTTGGGGACTTCTCTACGTCTTGGCATTTTAATTCCTTAATGTCTATTCAGTTGGGGCATTCCCATGAATGCTCATACGGGGCATTCACTTACTCGGCGGCTTTTTTCAGGCTGCCGATGTGCCAGTTGGTTTAACAAATTATTTAGGGCGTTTTGCACCGTATTTAGAACGAGCTTGTTTACGGTCTTTCACGCCTGCGGTATCCAAAGAGCCGCGAACGGTGTGGTAACGCACACCTGGCAAGTCTTTTACACGACCGCCGCGAATCAGCACAACGCTGTGTTCTTGCAGGTTATGACCTTCACCGCCGATGTATGAAATCACTTCAAAACCGTTGGTCAAACGCACTTTGCAGACTTTACGCAAGGCTGAGTTTGGTTTTTTAGGGGTTGTGGTGTAAACACGGGTGCACACGCCGCGTTTTTGCGGGCAGGCTTCCAGTGCGGGTACTTTGTTCACATAAACAGGTTTTTGACGACCTTTGCGAACTAATTGGTTGATAGTTGGCATATTTTTCTTTTCCTGTTGAATAAAAAATACTTGCTAGCACCATGCCAGCAAGCCGCGCATTATAGTATTTTTGCAAGATGTTGGTCAATAAGGGATTTTGAGGCAGCCTGAAAATGAGATGGAGGAACTGGGCGGGAATGATTTTTCAGGCTGCCTTATGGGGCGGATGTGGCGGTTTGCCTTAAATGCTGTTCAATCACATCGGCGATGCGTTGGCTTGCGCCGCGATGTTGCGCCAAATAGACGGCGGCTTTGGCGGCTTGTTGGGCGTGGATTTCAGGCTGCATGAGCTGCTGGGTTACGGTTTGCACAAGCTCGGCTGTGCTGTGGATTTGTTGGGCAACGCCTGCGGCAAGGGCTTCTTGGCAGGCAGCCTGAAAATTATAGATGGATGGCCCAAACAGCACGGGTTTGCCGCATTGCAGTGGTTCAATGATGTTTTGGCAGCCCGTGTTTACAAGGCTACCGCCGATAAACACGATGTCGGCAGCCTGAAAATAGGCATACATTTCGCCCATGCTGTCGCCTATCC
>CAUQDE010000093.1:0-6580 GCA_963516425.1 uncultured Kingella sp. | reverse complement strand
GTGGACATCAGCCCGATGGGCTGCCAAACGGGTTTTTATGTAACCCTGCTCAATATGCCCGAATACCAAGACGCGCTGGATTTGATTGAAGCCACGCTAAAAGATGTAATCGTTGCCAAAGAAGTGCCCGCGTGCAACGTGGTGCAATGCGGTTGGGCGGCGAGCCACAGCCTAGAAGGCGCGCAAAAAATCGCGCAATATCTGCTGGATAAACGCGGCGAGTGGACGGAGATTTTTGCATGAGCCGCGAGCCATTGGTTGCCAACACCATCGCCATCGCCATCATCGGCGCGATGGAAGCCGAAGTTGCCCATTTGAAAACGCGATTAGGCAGCCTGAAAACGCACAGCTTCGGCAAAGCCGCCACCATCTACACGGGCACGCTGCATGGCAAAGACATCGTGTTGTGCCAAAGCGGCATCGGCAAAGTAAACGCCGCCATCGCCACCACGTTGGTGATTGAGCATTTTTCGCCCGACTGCGTCATCAACACGGGCAGCGCGGGCGGCATCGGCAAAGGCTTGCAAGTGGGCGATGTGGTCATCGGTACGCAAGTGGCGCACCATGATGTGGACGTAACCGCGTTTGGCTACGCCATTGGGCAAGTGCCTCAGCAGCCTGCCAGCTATCCCAGCGATCTCACTTTGGTGCACGCCGCCGAGCAAGCCGCGCGGGTTTTTCAGGCTGCCAATATCTGCCAAGGCTTGATTGTGAGCGGCGATCAGTTTATCAACGACGCATTCAGCATTGAAACCATCTGCCGCGAATTTGCTAACCCGCAGGCGGTGGAAATGGAAGCCGCCGCCATCGCGCAAACGTGTTACCAGCTTGGCAAGCCATTTGTGATTATCCGCGCCATTTCCGATAGCGCAGACAGCGAAGCGAGCATCAGCTTCGACGAATTTCTCGCCACCGCCGCGCTGCATTCGGCGCAAATGGTGGAGGAACTGGTGAAGCAGCTGTAAGCCGCCCGCCGATGCCAAGCAAAAGGCAGCCTGAAAACGCCGTTTCACGTTTTCAGGCTGCCTTTGTCTCGCCCGGTCCACGCTGTTTTCAGGCTGCCTCACGCATCAAGAAACCGCGCCATATAAATCCCCACGCACAAACACACCGCGCCCACCCCCGCGCCCACATACCACCGCTCGGGAAAGCGAATCAACAGCCCCACGCACGAGAGCGACATCATCCCCCAAGCCATATACTTGCTCCGCCGCGGAATCGCCCGCTTCTCCTGCCAATCGCGCATCATCTTGCCAAACGTCGGATGGCGGTACAGCCACGCCTTAAAACGCGGCGACGCTTTCGCCCAGCAAGTAAACGTAATCAGCAAAAACGGCACGTTCGGCATCACAGGCAACACCGCCCCAATCCCCGCCAACACCAAAGCCACCGCCCCCGCCAGCCACAGCAAACCGTTGCCCAGCGTCGTTTTCAGCCTGCTTTTGGGCAACAGCAGCACCAAGCCCGCCGACAGCATCAGCAGCAACACCGACAGCAGTGAAAAAAAACGCCAGCCATGCAAAAAACAGCTGTCGGGCGGCAACACCAACGGCAGCAGCAGCGACAAACAGCCGCCCAGCCCCGCCGCAATCAGCAACACGCCCAAATAACCGCGCAGCCAAAGCTCCCGCACACGGCTTTTGGGTATCAGCCCCAGCAGCAGCAACGGCGCCAGCGCCAGCCCCGCCGCCGCCCACCAGTCAAAATTGTCATCCATATAGGCAGCCTGAAAATAAAAAGAAGCGGATTATACCAACCCGCAAAATTGGTAAAATATGCCCGTTTAATGCAACAAGGACACTGTGATGAAACAACCCCCCGCCACCATGCGCCTAGACAAATGGCTTTGGGCCGCCCGCTTTTTCAAAACACGCGGCTTGGCGCAAAAGCAAATTGAGCTCAACCGCGTGAGCGTGAACGGCGCAAAAGCCAAAACCAGCAAATACATCACAGTCGGCGACGTGATTGATTTAACGCTGAACTCGCTGCCCTACAAGCTCACCGTGCTCGCGCTCAACGAACAACGCCGCCCCGCGCCCGAAGCGCGTTTGCTGTACCAAGAAGACGAAGCCACCGCGCAAAACCGCGAAGTGCAAAAACTGCTAGACCAAGCCAGCCGCATCACCGCCGCCTACCCCGACGGCCGCCCCACCAAACGCGACCGCCGCCAGCTGGACAAAATGAAACGCGACAGCTGGTAACGCAGTGCTTGCGCCAAAGGAATGGAGCGGCAATGGTTTATCGCCCCATCTCCAATCAAACCCATCCCATCAACCGCATAATCGTTTTCAGGCTGCCTTTATCTTCCAAAGGCAGCCTGAAAACACTATTGCCCATCCTTCGGCGGCATCGGCGCAAACCAGCCCACCGGCAGCGGTAGGTCGGGCATCAACGCCCGACCTGCGCGGCTGCCTTGATGCTGTTTGAAAAGGTAGCCTGAAACTTGAAAAGGCAGCCTGAAACGGCAAAACACAGTTTTCAGGCTGCCTTTGGGTTTATCAGCGGGTACGCCATTCGGGCAGAAATTGGGCGAAATCGTCCAACGCATCTTGCACGCGCCCCGCCAATTCGGGCTGCGTGCGTTTTTGTTCCAGCAGGGCGCACACGCGCTCAAAATCGCCCACCGTGCCGCGGATGCGCGCCAGATGCCCGAAGCAGGTAATCGCCAAGCCGCTGATGCCCGCATCGTCGTGCTGCGTCAGTTTGGCGAGCTGTGCGGCAATCCATTCGGGGTCTTCGGCGCATTCGGTCATTGCCAGCATGGCGTATAGCGCGGTGGTTTTGTCGGGCGAGAAGATTTGGGCTGAGTAGTGTTCTTTACCCATAAGCGTTCTCCAAAGGCAGCCTGAAAGCGGTTTCAAGCAGCAAAAACCGATTTATACATCGTCTTCAACGTCCGCATCGTCTTCGTCATCCTCGCCCCTCGGCGGCATCGGCGCAAACCAGCCCACCAGCAGCAGCAACACCCCCACCACAATAAATGACACAATCCGCGCCACGCCGCCACTGTTGCCCAGTTCCACCAAAAACAGCTTCGCCACCACCACGCCCATCAGCCCTGCGCCCGTAAACCACAGCGGTCGCGCCGCCTGCTGGTTGCCGCGCACCATCAAACCAATCGCCAGCAACGCCCACACAATCGACAAGCTCGCCTGCAAGCCGAACGAAGCGAGCAAATCGCGCAGCCGCCAAGCCACGCCGCCATATTCGTGCCACACGCGCATCACCAGCGCGCTCACAGCAAACAACGCCAGCGCGGCGGGCAGCGCAATCTGCGCCTTTTTTGCATCAGGGTCGTGTTCGGGCAGCCATGCGCCGCACCAACGCCACGCCTGCCACACAATCGCCGCCGTTGCCAATTCCAGCGGGTTCAGCAGCGGCAGATAAGGCAGCCCGCTGGCGCGCGGCGCAACCCAGTTCGCCACCAGCAGCCAAGCCAGCGCCAGTAACGCCGCCGCCATGCTGCCCCACCGCCAATACACCGCGCGCGGCTGCAAACGCGGATGATTGCGCCACGCGGTAAACGCCGTCCACAGCAGCATCGGCACCGCCAGCCAAGCCAGCTGTGCCCACACGCCATCCGCGTATCGCCCGCCCAGCTTGCCCAGCCAAGCCGTCCACGCCGCGCCGAACACCGCCAGCGCAATGCCGTGCCACGCCGCGCTGCGCCGCAGCTTTTCAGGCTGCCAAGTCATCGCCCGCAGCGACAGCGCCGTCATCATCGCCAAAGTGAGGGTGGCAAACACAGGCTTGCCCGCTCCCCAATCTTCTGGCGCATAAAACAGCGACCACACATACAGCCAGCCCGCCACCGCGCAGGTTTGCAAACCCTGCTTCCATCTGCCACCGCGCGATGCCGCCAACAACGGCGGCCACACCGCCCACCAAACCGCCCAAAAATCAGACGGCGACCAAGCGCGCGGCAACACGTCCGACACGCCCGCCATCGCCAGCAGCGCGGCAAACGGTAGCAACGCCCAGCCTGCCGCCGTATTCGGCGTAACCGCGTTTTCAGGCTGCCAACGGCTGCGGTGCAGCAAAAATGCCGTCGCCAACACACACGCCGCCGCGGTCAGTTTCAGGCTGCCGTGATTGCTTGTTGCCGCCAACAGCATGGCAAGCCAGCCCGTGCCCGCCGCAAACGCCGACAACACCTTGTTCTGCCAATTAAACTGCGCCGCCGCCAGAGCCAGCGCATAAGCCGCCATCGCATACGCCGTGCCCGTTTCGGCAAACAGCATCATCGGCAACGCCACCGCGTTTGCCAACACCAAAGCCTGCACGGCAGCCTGAAAACCGTTTTCCCATGCCGCCAGCTTTTCAGGCTGCCTCAACCACGTCCACACCATCGCCGCGCCACCCGCCATCAGCCATAGCGTGCCAGCAACAGAACCGCCCATCAGCGTCTCGCTGCCGCGCGGGAACAACTGCCAGCCGCCCAACTGCGCCATCGCCGCCAACACAAACACCGCCAACGCCGCCAAGCGCGTGTGCGGCTGGCGCAGCTTCATGCCAAAGGCATACACCAACGCCGCCTCCAACGCCCACGCGCTCGCCGTCCACACGCCATCCAGCCCCAGCGGCACCGCCAGCGTAACAAACAATAGCGACAACGCCGCAAACGCCTGTTTCATCACGGCAAAATCGTCGTCCTGCCGCGCAAACCACAACGCAAAGACGGCATACACTGCCGTAAAGCCCAACGCCGAAGCCGCTGCCGCGTGTTGCCAATGTTCCACCATCCGATACTGCATGGAAAACGCCGTAACCGCCGTGCCAAACAGCAGCGTGCTGTCCAAGCCGCGAATATGGCTGGCATAGGCGACAAACGTCGCCATAATGCGTTCCAGCGGCGCATCGTTCGGAATGCGTTTCAGGCTGCCTGACAACGGCTCGCGCGATAACGTTTGCCGCGCGAAAAAGCACGCCACCGCCGTGTACAGCAGCCAGTGATACAGCAAAAACGGCTCGGTTGTCGCAAAATGCGCCGCCGTGTAATCGCGCAGCCCCCAAGAGAGCGCAATGGCAAACGTGCCCGCAAAGCCCGTGATGTTCAGCCCGCGCCACGCCTTGTGCCACGCAATCCACGCCACCGCCGTGTTGAGGAGCGACAAATAACTAAACAAAACCAAATAGTTGCCCGAGCCATCCGACGTTAAAATCGGCGCCGCCAAGCCGCCCACCAGCGCAAATTGCGCCATGATTTTGGCATCGCGCCGCACCGCCAACGCCGCCATCAACGCCACCGCGCCCAGCATCACGGCAAACACCAGCGGCGCAGGCAGCAGATGATGCCATTTCAACGCCGCCAGCGCGGTTAAATACATCACGCCAAAGCCAAACCCTTGCAGCACCAAGCCGTATTCGCGGTTCTTGGTGTGCAATTTTTCGCCCGCCAACGCCGCCGCAATCCCCGCGCCAAACACGGCTAAATATTTGAACCACAACGGCAAATGGCTGCCCACATAGCGCAGCAAAAACGCCAAGCCGAAAAACAGCACCACCACGCCGATTTTCAACAGCGGATTGCCGCGCATAAACCATGCGATAAGCGGGTTGGCTTCGGCTTCGGCTTCGTTGTTTTGCCAAGCGGTTTCAGGCTGCCGATGGGGCAGGGGGGATTGAGATTTTTTGCGAACAGGCGTTTGGGCTGCGGTTGCCGTTTCAGGCTGCCGAGGGGCAGGTTGGGCGGGCGGTTGAGTGATGGGTTGCGCCGTAGATGGCGTGATAGATTGCGCTGGGGTTTGGAGTGCGTCCAGCGCGTCTAGATTAAATTCGTTGTCTTGATGGGTTGGATGGTTTTCAGGCTGCCCGATGGATTGGGACGGGTGAACAGGTTGAGGGGTAGTGGAATGGGCGGTTTGATGGGCAGAAGCAGGCGCAGGCGTAACCCGCGTTTCAGGCTGCCGTAGGCTTTCGCACGCTGCCGCATCGGCGGGCAAATCGTTTTCAGGCTGCCTATTGACGGCTTGCGTTGTCGCGTTTTCAGGCTGCCGCAAATGGTTGATGCGCTGGTGCAGAATGTCCAATTCGTTTTGCAAATCGCGCAGCTTGTTATCCTGCTGCTTGCGCTCGGCTTGCTGCTGGTTGTCGCGCGCCAAATCGCGCAGCCACACCGCGCATAAAATCAAAAACGCTTCCACGCCAGCAGAATAATGCGTCATCGCGCCGATAACCAGCGCAGGCAACACCACAAACAACAAGAAATTCATAGCAAACCGCCTGTTTTTTTGATGGAAATTGGATGCGATTATAGCCGCAAGCGCGGGGGTTAGGCAGCCTGAAAACGGGTTAGGCTTATTTTCAGGCGGCGATTGTTTTCAGGCTGCCTCAAACAGACCACCCACAGCACCATCGCCCAATGATGCAATTCCACCAATGCGCTTGGTTTTACAATATGCTGGCGAGCCACCGACGCTCCATAGAGATGGCACAAAGGTTTCAGGCTGCCTCAAATGGAGCAGCGACGGCTAGCCGCCAAAATGCTGAATAAAACAAGCCGCGCCAATCATTCCACAATATACTTTTCAGGCTGCCCATCCCCAAGGCAGCCTGAAACCAACCGTAGGGTGTGCAGCTT
>CAUQDE010000092.1:0-6604 GCA_963516425.1 uncultured Kingella sp. | reverse complement strand
CTTCCCCGAAGCCGTGCAACACCTTGCCGACCGCGTGGGCATGAGCGTGCCACACGACAGCAAAACGCAGCCTGAAAACGCCGCCGAACGCGCCGCGCGCAAGCAGCAACAGCAAACGCTGGAATCCACCGTACAAGCCGCCGCCACGTTTTACGCACAACAGCTGCCGCTTTCCGCCGCCGCCCAAGCCTATGCAGCCCAGCGCGGCTTGTCGCCCGAAATCATCGCGCACTACGGCATCGGCTACGCCCCCGACGGCTGGACACCACTCGCCCAAGTGTTCCAGCCCTATCCCAACGGCGAACTCATCGCTAGCGGCATGGTGATAGACCAAGACGGCAAGCAATACGACCGTTTCCGCCACCGCCTGATGTTCCCCATTCGCAACGTTTCAGGCAGCATCATCGGCTTTGGCGGGCGCGTATTAGACGACAGCAAACCCAAATACCTCAATTCCCCCGACACCCCGCTGTTTGACAAAGGCAAAAACCTATACGGGCTATACGAAGCCCGCCAAGCCATTAAAGACGCAGGGCGAATCTTGGTGGTGGAAGGCTACATGGACGCCGTCGCCCTCGCCCAATACGGCATCGGATACGCTGTCGCCGCGCTGGGCACCGCCACCACCGCCGAACACATCAAAATCCTGTTTCGCCAAACCGACAACATCTATTTTTGCTTTGACGGCGACGCAGCAGGGCAAAAAGCCGCATGGCGCGCGCTAGAAAACGCCCTACCCCAGCTCAAAGACGGCAAAGCCCTGCATTTTCTCTTCCTGCCCGCCGAACACGACCCCGACAGCTTCGTGCGCCAATTTGGCAAAGCCCGCTTTGAAGAAGCCCTGCTCCACCAAAGCCGCCCCCTATCCCAATACTTTTGGGACGCACTCACCGCCGATTTAGACATCGCCAGCCAAGAAGGCAAAGCCGAGCTGGTCAAACGCGCCGCGCCGCATCTTGCCCAAATAAGCCAAGCCCCCACCCTCGCCTACCTGCTCAAACAAAATCTCAGCGAGCAAACAGGCATAGACTCCACCAACCTCGCCTATCTAATGGGACAAGCCGCGCCGCAACGCCACGTTACCGCCAAACGCTACACCCTGCCGCGCGAAAGTTTCAGGCAGCCTGAAACCGCCACCCTTGTGCAACGCCAAATCCGCACCCTGCTGCTCAACCCCCAATGGGCAGAACACGTCGCCATCCCCGACTACCTGCCCGCGCAAGGCGATTTCGCCTGCCTAATCGCCCTTGCCCACAGCTACCAAAACCACCCCAACATGACCGCCGCCCAAGCCATTGAACACTTCCGCGACACCCCCTTCGCCCACACCATAGACCACATCTTCCGCAATGCCCTGCAAAGCAAAGAAGACCTAGACGACAGCAGCGCAGAAAAACAACAAGAATTCCAAGACGGCATCGCCAAAATCATCACCGAACTGAAAAACAAACAAATCGCCCAGCTCAAACAACGCCTCTCGCAGCCTGAAACCAGCGACGAAGAGCGCAAACGGCTTTCGCTGCTGATTGCGCAACTGCTGGCGATTAAGTGATGAGAACAAGCAAGGCAGCCTGAAAACCCAAAAAAGACCGAGCAATCTTAATCACTCGGTCTCTTTTCATTTCACATCACACAATCAACGATTCTGCGATTTCTCCTTATGCTGCAACAACGCACGGTCCAATTTATCCGCCATATTATCAATCGCCGCATACATATTATCGCCATTTTCCAACGCCTCAACGTGAAAATCCTTACCCGCCAAATGCACTTGCGCCGTCGCCTTGCTTTGTACTTTTTCCACAGAAAGCGTAATCGTTGCCGAAATCATGCCGTCGGTGTGGCGAGCAATACGTTCTAATTTCTCGGTTACGCGCGCTTTAATGGCTTCGGTAACATCAAAATTGAGACCAGTGATTTTCAGATTCATGATGCAACTCCTTATACAGAGTGGTTAGGAAAGGCAGCCTGAAAATGCAGGGGCATTTCCAAGCGCGAAAGAAACTTATTCACGACGCTGTTGCACGGTAGGAATGCCAAGTTGTTCACGGTATTTTGCGACGGTGCGCCGCGCGATATTGATGCCTTGTTGTTGCAGCAAGCGATGCAATGAACAATCGCTGTGCGGTTTGGTTTTGTCTTCATGTTCAACGATTTGCGCGATAACCGACTTAATGGCGTTGGCGCTGATGGCATTGCCTGTTTCGCTGTCGTTGATGGCTGCATTTTGGCTGAAAAAATAACGCAATGCAAATAATCCTTGCGGACAAGCCAGATATTTATTGCTCACCGCGCGCGAGATGGTGGACTCAGCAAGTTCCAGATGTTTCGCGCAATCTTTCAACAACATAGGCACTAAACCAATCTCGCCAAAATAGAAGAAGTCTTGCTGGTGGGCAAGGATGTACTCGGCAACGCGCAAGATGGTGCTTTTGCGCTGTTGCAGCATATCTATTTTTTGTTTTGCGCCGTTGATTTTTTCGCGCCAAATCGGGTCTAGGTTGCTTTCTTCTTGCAGGGCTTCGATGATTTCGGTGTTGATTTTGATTTGCGGCAGCGATTCTTCGTTGCTGATGGCATACCACTCGCCCTTGTCGTTCTTTTGCACGAACACATCGGGGCGAACGTATTGGGTGGGTTCTTCGCTGGCAAAGCCGTAGGAGGGATAGGGGCGCAGGTTGGTGATGATTTTCAGCGCGTCGCGCAACACGGTTTCGCTGTATTCGGGCAGCAATTTGCTGAATCGGTTGAGATTTTTGGGCGTGTTTTGGGTGATTTGGTCTAGATGGCGCGTGATGATTTGCGCGGCGCAACGGCGTGCTTCGGATAGCGGCAGGCGGTCAAGCTGATAGAGCAGCGATTGGGTTAAATCGGGCGTGGCGATGCCTGCGGGGTCAAACGCGCGCAGGTGTTCCAGCGCGATTTCCATGTCGTCTTCTTCCAGCATCCATTCCAGCGGGGTGTGTTCTATGATTTCTTCTATGGATTCGGTGAGATAGCCTTTGTCGTCCAAAAAATCAATCAGAATATGCACGCGGGCGGCTTCGGATGGGGTGAGCGGGTGTTCGGCAACTTGTTTATGCAGATAGGCGTTGAGCGTTTCTTCTTGGGCGAGGTTTTCCCACGCGCTGCTGTCGTCGTCATCCAAGCTCACGCCGCGCTTGGCGATGTCCACGGTGGTTTGCGGTGGTTCGTATGTTTTTTCAGGCTGCTCTACGCGGTCAAGCAGGGGATTATCGGCGAGCCAGTCTTCTACTTCGCGTTCAATTTCAATGCCCGACATCTGCAAAACACGCAAGGATTGCTGCATATTTTGGCTGAGCTGCTGGGTTTGCCTGAGTTTGAGTTGGATGTTGGTGCTGCTCATAGCGGTTGTTATGGTTGTCAGTAATCAAAATTTTCGCCCAGATACACGGCGCGGACTTGTTCGTTGTTCACCAGCTCTTCGGGTTTGCCGGTGGCGAGCACGGTGCCGTCGCTGATGATATAGGCGCGGTCGCAGATGCGCAGAGTTTCGCGCACGTTGTGGTCGGTAATCAGCACGCCGATGCCGCGCTCTTTGAGAAATTCGATGATTTTTTGGATGTCTATCACGGCGATGGGGTCCACGCCGGCAAAGGGTTCGTCCAGCAGGATAAAGCGCGGCTGCATGGCGAGCACGCGGGCAATTTCCACGCGGCGGCGCTCACCTCCCGATAGCGCGGGCGCGGGGCTGTGGCGCAAGCGTTCTATGTTGAGGTCGGCGAGCAGTTTGTTGAGCTGGGTTTCAATTTGCTGCTTGTCGCGCAGGCGGATTTCCAAAATGGCGCGGATGTTTTGTTCTACCGTCATTTTGCGGAAGATGGATGCTTCTTGCGGCAGGTAGCCGATGCCTGCTTGGGCGCGTTGGTGGATGGGGCTGTGGCGCAGTTCTTCGCCGTTGAGCGTGATGCTGCCTGCGTCGGCGGCGATGAGCCCGACTATCATGTAGAAGCTGGTGGTTTTGCCTGCGCCGTTGGGCCCGAGCAAGCCGATGACTTCGCCGCTTTCAATATCCAGCGAGAAGTTTTTCACAACTTGGCGTTTTTTGAAGGCTTTTTGCAAGCCTGATACGTGGAGACGGGCGGGTTGGATCATGGTAGAAACTCGGGGATGGTTTTGGCTGCGCCGAACTGCGTTTCAGGCTGCCTTGGGTTTTTCGCTTTGGCGGCGTGGGTTTTATTCTGCGCGTTGAGGATGGCGCATGATTGAGGCAGCCTGAAAATGATTTGGGCATGGTGGGCGCAGATGTTTACATTATGAAACGAATACGGAGAAGGCAGCCTGAAAACCGTGCAGCTTGGTTTCAGGCTGCCTATCCGTTATTTTTTCTTATCGCTCTGCGCGGTGGAGGGCTGGATAACAATATGCACGCGCGGGTTGTTTTTGCTGCCTGTGGCGTTGCCGCCCAGCACGGTATAAACCTCGGTTTGCGTGTTGTAGCTGATGGCGTTGCCGGTGGCCACGTCACCGCCGCGGCGCACTTTGGCGTTGCCCACCAGTTTTACTGTGTGGTTGGCAGAAACGTATTCGGCTCGGTCGCCCCAGCCTTCGGCGATGCCTTTGTTGTTGTCTAGCTCTTGGCGGAAGTAAACGGGGCTGCCTTGGGCGTTCATGGTTTGGTTGCCGTTTTGGTCTTGCACCACGCGCACGGCGTTGGCACGCATATTGATTGTGCCTTGTGTGATGATGACGTTGCCGGTGAACACGGTTACTTGGTTTTTTTGGTCTAGCGAGCCTTGGTCGGCATCAATGGAGATGGGCTGCTGGCGGTCGCTTTCTAGAGCGTAGACGTTCAGGCTGCCTAGGGCGAGCGCGGCGGCAAGGAGCGTAGTTTTAAGGGCGTTTGAGGTCATAGATTTGTGCTTTCACTTTGGATTTGAGGTTGAGCAAGCCGTTTTTGTTGTCGTAGGTTAAGCCTGTGGCGGTGCCGTGCGAGCGTCCGTATTCGTATTGCACGAGAGCATCGGTTTCGGCGATTTCGGTTTGGGTGTCCACATTCAAATAATCGGTTACCACTTTGCCTGCGGGACGTTCGGCATCGGGGTTTTTGGTGAGCACCACGTTTTGTTCAAAAAAGACTTTTTTGCTTTCAATTTCGTAGCGGGCGGTTTGGCTGGATACGGTGTATTGCTCGTTGTTGTCGCGGTAGGTTTTGAGCGTGGGTTGTTGGAAATAAACGTTTTTTTGGTCGGGCAACTGCCATGCCAGCGGGGCGGTGAGGTCTTGATTCAGGCTGCCTGAAATGTCGTAGCGTTTGCCGTGGATTTGCGTCATGGTGTATTGCGGTTTGGCGGGGTCTAGCTTAACGGCTTCAATCACCACTTCGCTCACGCGCCCGAGCCATGCGGTTAAGCCACCCAAAATCAGGGCAAGCGCAAGGGGAAAGATGAGGCTGCGAAATCGGTTCATTTGATGTACTCGGCTAGGGCATCGCTTAATGTGTTTTGCGCGTGCATGATGAGGTCGGTTACTTCGCGCACTGCGCCAAAGCCGCCGCTTTTTTGCGTGGTGTAGAGCGCGTGTTCTTTCACGAAATCGTGGGCGTTGGCAACGGCGATGGGAAAGCCGCAGCGGGTCATCACAGGCAGGTCAATCACATCATCGCCCACAAAGGCGCAATGCTGCGGCGAAATTTTGATTTGGGCGCAGAGTTGGGCGAAGGCTTGCTGTTTTTTTTCTACGCCGTGCAGGTAGTGGCTGATGCCAAGCTGCTCGGCGCGGTGGGCGACGGAGGGGTCGTTGCGGGCGGTGATGATGGCGGTTTGCACGCCTGTTTTTTGCAGCATTTTGATGCCGTGCCCGTCTAATGTATTGAATGCTTTGATGATTTCGCCGTTGCTGCCGATAAAGAGTTGTGCGCTGGTGAGCACGCCGTCCACGTCTAAAATCAGCAGTTTGATGTCGCGCAGGCGTTGTTGGCGTTCGGGGGAGAGGGGGGTAAACATGGTTTGAGGCAGCCTGAAAATGATATTTTGGACATTCTAACAGATTGGGGCGGGAATAAGCATTTTTTGTGCCAAACGGTGTGGGGGGATGGTAAAGTTTTCAAGGGAGGCTTGGACAATGAGCCGTCGCTACGCCATTGAGACAGCCTGAAAATGGGTTAGTGCATTATGGTAGGCTTTGGGTGTAGCTTTAACCATGCGTCTCATGCCGACGGGGCACTTACTTTTCTTTGCTTCGCCAAAGAAAAGTAAGCAAAAGAAAGGCGACCCCGACGTGCAGGTTCGCTGCGCGAACTTCCCTCACTCCGCATCCTTTTTTCGGCGCGTGCGAACTAGCCGCACTTCGTGCGTCGTCGGACAAGTGCACGCTTTTTTCCGAAAAAAGGATGCTGCGTTCGGCTGGACGTAGGGGAGAGTGGCAGCAGCATTAAACATTTGTGAAGCGTTAGGCAGCCTGAAATTCAATTCATCCAGTAAAAAACCGCGTGGCAGAACATCAAGTAATTTTGTGTTTTCAGTAAAACAGTATGCGCAACGAAGCTGCACACCCTACGGCTATTTCTCAAAGGCAGCCTGAAATGTTTGCGCTACGGCAATGGAAAGAGTGGGTATGGCGGCGATACGCCATGTTCTGTTTC
>CAUQDE010000091.1:0-6626 GCA_963516425.1 uncultured Kingella sp. | reverse complement strand
CCAAGCAATCAATCGCTTTGGTGCTTTTTGATGATGCGGTTAAGCGTTTGCGCCCATCACTTCTTCAAAGCTCAATGCTTTTTCGGTAACGTTGGCTTTGCCCAGCACATAATCCACCACATTGGCTTCCACCGCCAAATTGGTCGGGCCCGCCAGGCGGCTGCGGTCGGCAAAATACCAATCCATCACTTCTTGCGGGTCTTCGTAGCTGTCGGCAACGTCGGCGATAATCGCTTTCACTTGCTCGTCGGTGGCTTGCAGTTTGAATTCTTCCACCAAAGCGGGCAGCAGCAGGCCCAATGCCACGCGTTGCTCTGCGCGCTCGGTAAACATATCGGCAGGCAAATCAAAGTTCGCTGCATCCAAGCCTTGTTGCGCGAAGTTTTGTTTCATTTCGTCTGCCAAACGTTGCGCTTCGTCTTTCACAAAAGCCTGCGGCAAATCAAACGAATGCGCGCCGCGCAAGGCTTCCATAACGGCATCGGTGTTGCGCGCATCCACGCGGCGTTTCACTTCACGCGCCACGTTTTTCTTGATTTCCTCGCGCATTTTGGCGACATCGCCATCGGCGATGCCCAAGGCTTTGGCAAAATCGGCATCCACTTCGGGCAGCACAGGCTCGGCAACATTGTGCACGGTGATGGTGAACACGGCGGTTTTGCCGGCTACTTCTTTGCCGTGGTAATCCTCGGGGAAGTTCACTTCCACGTCTTTGCTTTCGCCTTCTTTCAAGCCCAGCACGCCCGCTTCAAATTCAGGCAGCATTTCGCCGTTGCCCAGCAGGAAAGGATAGTTTTTAGACGAACCTCCGGCAAAAGGCTCTCCGTCGATTTTGCCTTCAAAGTCGATAATCACGCGGTCGCCGTTTTGCGCGGCGCGCTCCACGCGGTTATAGCGGGTGCGTTGTTTGCGCAAGATTTCAACGGTGTCGTCCACTTCTTTGTCGCCCACTTCGGCGCTCACTTTTTCAATGTTTAAGGCAGACAAATCGCCGATTTTGATTTCGGGGAAGGTTTCGTAGGTGAACGCCACTTTCAAAGCGTCGGCGCTTTCTTCGCCTTCAACGGGCTCAATTTTGGTGACGGCGGCGATGCGCAGGTTTTGCTCTTGCGCCACTTTGTTGAACGCTTGTTGCGCCAAATCGTTCAACACGTCGTTTTGAATGCCCGCGCCATACATTTGGGCAACCATTTTCAAAGGGGCTTTGCCGGGGCGGAAGCCGTCGATTTTCACGCGGCGTTGCGCTTTTTTCAGCTCTTTGTCGGTGGCTTCGTTGATGTCTAACCAAGACAAAGATACGATGACTTTACGTTCCAATTTTTCTAATGTTTCAACTGCTGCGCTCATGGCTGGTCTTTCTTTCGTTGATTTTTGACGGGATAAATAAAACGCGCGAGTGTAGCACAAGGTTGGGCTTTTCGCATCTGTTTTGCGCCGTTTGCAGATATACCGCTTGACGCATTGCCGATTGCACCGCTATAATGCGCGCTTCTTTGCCCAGATGGCGGAATTGGTAGACGCGCTAGTTTCAGGTACTAGTGTCCGTAAGGACGTGGAAGTTCGAGTCTTCTTCTGGGCACCAAATTTTGAAGGACTGCTTTTGCGAGCAGTCCTTTTTGTTTGTCTGAAACCTGATTTTCAGGCTGCTTCAGCCTTTGCCGCCATGAACCGAATCTCTGCTTATGCGCTTATCCTGCTGTTTACTCTGCTGTTCATCTTGTTGTTTGGCGGCAGCAGCTGCCTTGCCGCTTATCGCAACCCCGCGCCTGCGTTGGCGTTAAACAGCGCCGTGCCGCTTATTCCCGCCACCGCATGGCTTTATTTGAGCCTGCCGCTGTTTTTGGTTTGCGCCGCCCGTCGGCTCAACATCGCCGCGCAATGGCGTTTCTTTTTGCTGCTCACCGGCGAGCTGGTGGTTGCCAGTATCGCATTTCAGCTTTATCCCGTTCACGTTCATTTTATGCAGCCTGAAAACCCGCAAGGCGCAGGGCAAACGCTGCTGCGCCTTGCGCACACCATCGGCATGAGCCACAACTATCTGCCCTCGCTGCATTGCGCGTTTGCCACCACGGCCGCCGCGCTGTTGCACCGCCATGTTTCGCGCCCCGCGCGCGCTGTCGTTTGGCTGTATGCCGCCGCCATCAACATCAGCACGCTCACCATCCACGCCCATCACTGGCTGGATTTGGTGGCGGGCAATCTGTTGGTGCTGCTGCTTTGGCAACCCATCCGCCGCCTTGCCCGCGCCACTTTGCCCGGCTACCAAACGCATCTGCTTTGGCTGCACAACCAAGCTCGGTTCGCCCGCCGCCATCCGCGCTATGCGCTCGTCAGCCTGATTTTGTACAGCCAATATCCGTTCCATCCCAAGCGCAGCAAACTGATGATTGCGGGCTACTGCTTTTTGCAGGCCTACGACGACATTATGGACGGCGACCGCCCGCTCAACGGCAGCCTGAAAACGAGTGCAACCAAAACGAATGCTGCCGATTGCCGCACAGCCTCACACGCGCTCACGCCGCCGCAACACGCCGCGCAAATCATCCGACAATGGCAAAGCTATGCTCAATCCGCGCCAAGGCAGCCTGAAAACCGGCATGGCGTGTTTCAGGCTGCCGCAAACAGCGCGGCGGATATGAGGCAGCCTGAAATTCCATCCAAGCCGCTATCCGACCTGCCGCAACTCGCCTGTCTGTTTAACCGCCAGCTTGCCCGACTGCCCGCTTACGCCGAAGCCCACGCCGAAGTGGCCCGCCTGCTGCGGCTGATGCAGGCCGATGCCCTCCGTGCCCCCGCCCGCCTGCTTTACCCGCAAGCGCGGTTGCAACGGCATATGCGCCAAACCTTTGCCTCGTCGCTCAATCTGCTGTTTTGCGCCCAGCAATGCGCCACCCGCGCCGAACACATCCCTGAGCTGGTGCGCGCGCTGGCATGGTGTTCTGCCATGCGCGATTGGGATGCCGACCTCGCTTGCGGCATCATCAACATCCCCGCCGAAGTGTGGCACGCCGCCCGGCTTGCGCCCGATGCCCGTGATGGGCGCGTGATGAGCCAAAATCCCACCATCGCCGCATGGCTGGCGCAGCAAAAACAGCACGCGGAACAGGATTTGCGCGAACTGTTTTTCAGGCTGCCTCAAATCAAGCGGCAAGACCCCGCTGCGGCGAAAATCATTCGGCTGTTTGCGCGCTCGGTGTGGCGGTTTGCCGAAAAACGCTATCCCAAGCGGTTCGGCGGGGGATAAGGCAGCCTGAAAGCCAAATGGCGCGGCGGCGGTTTGCCGTCAAACAGTTTGTTTAATCAGGCGTTGGCGGGATGTCGGCGCACCTGTTCTATGGGTGGCAAGTTCGTAAAGGTTTCAACTTGAAACGCGGTTCAATGGAACGAAGACAGCCAAGCCGTTTCCCTTTTCAAAATGTGTAAACCGCGCGCAAACAAAGGCAGCCTGAAACCCGTGATGGGATTTTCAGGCTGCCTTTGATGCTTTGGGGCAGGCAATCGGATGCGCCGTTGTGGCGGCGGTTTTGGCTGCGCCGAAACCCATTTCATTTGTTTTGGCTGCGCTCGTTTTCAGGCTGCCGATGCTTATTGCCACACGGCGAGCTTGGGCATCGGCTCGACTTGGTAGCCGTTGTGGCGCAGCAGCATAATCAGACCTTGGTTGCCCAGCAGATGCGCGGTGCCCACGGCAAACAGGGTGGGCTGTTTGGCGGCTTCGGCTTGGATTTTGGGCAGCCAGTTGCGGTTGCGGGCAACAATCATCTGCTGCACGAACCAGTCGGCAAATTGTTGCTGCTGCGCGGGGGAAAGGCTGCTTTCGGGGTTGAATTCGGTGTCTTTTTGCAGCAGGGCGGGGATGCGGGCGAAATCGCCGTGGGCATAGGCTTCGAAGATGATTTTGTCGTTGTCTTTTTTGGGGCGTTGCGCCCAGTCGTTTAGCCCGGCGATGATGAGCTCTTCGGGCAGGATGTGAAAGTAGGCGAGCGCTTCAATGTGGCTTTCCAAGCTGCCGAGCGGTTTGTGCTGCTGAGTGGCTTGGGCGGTGATGAGCTTGTCTGCGCCTGTTTCGTTGCTTTCGTCGGTTTCGCGCAGGCTCAGGGTGTTGAGCAGGACCGCCCACGGGTGGAGTTGGTCCAGACTTTGCAGGAGCGGTTCGGCGTTGGGGTAGCTGCGGATGTGTTGTTTGAGGGCGTTAAACGCGCGGCTGCCCATTTTCTGCGAGAGCGGGGTGTCGCTGAGCATGGCTTGGACGAGGCTTTGGCGCGTGCTTTCGGGGATGTCGTCGGCGACTTCGGTGATGATTTTTTGGTTTTGGGTAATCAGCTGGGCGAGGGCGGGGCTGATTTGGGCGTTGGCTTTGCCGATGTGGATGGTACCGAGTAGGTAGGAATCGGGCTGCCCTGCTTTGCTGATTTTCCAGAGGTTGCTTTCCAGCACAACGCTGTGCCAGTCAAACGGGGTTTGGGCGTATTGTTTGGGTGCGGGGAGGGTGGTTTGGACGCGGGGTTTTTTGCCGATGGTGGGCGTGGCGGCGGGATGGGGTTGCCAGAATTGGATGCCGATGTTGGCGAGAACCAGCAGGGCGATGAGGGCAATAAGCAGTTTGAGGTGTTTGCTGTTCATGGGCGTGGTCTTGGGGGGCTTGTTTTCATTTTGTTTGCGGTTTTCAGGCTGCCTTTGGGGTTTATTCGCGGTGGTAGGGGTGGTTGTTGAGGATGGAGACGGCGCGGTAGAGCTGTTCGGTGAGCAGCACGCGCACCATGCCGTGCGGCAGGGTGAGACTGGACAGGCGCAGCATCAGGTGGGCGCGTTGTTTGAGGCTGTCGGTCATGCCGTCTGCGCCGCCGATGATGAAGCAGGGGTGGGCGCCGTTTTGCTGCCAGCCGCGCAGGTGTTCGGCCAGTTCCACGGAGGTGGGGGCTTTGCCGCGTTCGTCTAGGGCGATGATGTGGGCGTTGGGCGGCAGGGCTTCGAGGATGCGTTTTTCTTCGGCGGCCATGCCTTGCGCGCTGCTGGTGCCTGCGCCGCGTTTTTCGGGTTTGATTTCTTTTAGGGTGTAGTGGATGTCGCGCCCGAAGCGTTTGCTGTATTCGTTGACGGCTTCGGTTACCCAACGGGGCATTTTGGTACCGACGGCTAGGATGGTGATGTTCATGTTTGGGTGTCGGGGTGGGAATGAGGCAGCCTGAAAACGGGCAAAGGGCATTTTCAGGCTGCCTTTGGGTTAATCCGGGTGGTCGTTGCCGGTCATCATCATGAGCAAGACGATGTTTTGGATGGTGTTGTGGATGATGGGGTGGTCGTCTTCGTAGGTGTTCATGAAGATGAGCAGGGCTTGGTGGAGCTGGGTGAGGGCTTGCTCGGGCCGGTGGGTTTGCAGGTGGTGGTAGGCGTGGCGGCAGAGGTATTTGGCGTAGAGCGGGTGGTCGGTGCCGACGCTGCGGGCGAGGTGTTGCGCGGCTTGGCGGTAGTGTTCGGCGGCTTGGGGGTAGTGTTTGAGCGCGTCGTGGGCGGCGGCGAGTTCGCAGTGGGCGAGGGCGGTGCTCGGGTGGTGGGCGGGGGCGGTGGTTTCTAGGATTTGGGTGGTGTGTTGCAGGATGGACAGGGCTTCTTGGGCGTGGTCTTGCTGGCGGTAGACGGCGGCGGCGTGGGTGTAGGTTTGGGCGGTTTTGGGGTGGTGCATGCCGTATAGGCGTTCAAATCGGGCGGCGGCTTGTTCGTAGTGGTGCAGGGCTTGGGCAAGGTTTTCTTGGGTGTAGAGGGCGTTGCCGAGGTCGTCGTGGATTTGGGCGGTTAAGTCGGCTTCGGTGGCGAGGGTTAGGGCTTCTTCGAGGTTGCGTTGGGCTTCGCCGGCTTGGGCGGTGTGCAGTTGGTTGATGGCAAGCTGGTTGAGGGCTTGGGCGAGGGCGTTGGGGTGGTTGTGTTGGCGTTGGATGTGCACGGCTTGTTTGAGCAGGGGTTCGGCGGCGGCGTAATCGCCGTTGGCGGTGTGCCATGCGCCGAGGTTGAGCAGGCTTTGGGCGTGTTGGGGGCTGGTTTCGCCGTGGGTGTGTTGGGTGTAGTCGTGGGTGTCTTGCAGCTCTTGGGCGAGCTGTTGGTGTTGGTAGTTTTGGATTTGCTGCCGATGGCGTTGTTGTTGGGTTTTGAGTTGGTGTGGGGTCATGGCGGGCATCGCTTGTGCGAGCGAGTGGTTAAGAGTGTTTTCAGGCTGCCTATGTGTGTTTAGGCAGCCTGAAAATAGTGAATATAGGTTCTTAGTTATCGGCGGCGTGCCATGGTTTGCTTGCGCCTGTGTGGAATTGGGGTTTTTCGCCGCCCCAGAGCGCTTCGATGTCGTAATAATCGCGCACGGCGGGGAGCATCACGTGGACGATTAAATCGTCGGCATCCACCAGCGCCCATTCGCCGCTGTCTTGCCCTTCGCTGCTGAGGATGGTGTAGCCTGCTTCTTTCAAATCGACGGCGACGTTGTTGGCAAGGGCTTTGACTTGGCGGGTGGAATCGCCGCTGGCGATTATCATGCGGGCGAAAAGGGAGGTTTTGTCGCTGGTGTTGAGCACGATGATGTCTTTGGCTTTGATGTCTTCTAGGGCATTGACGGCGATGGCGGTCATTTGTTCTAGGTT
>CAUQDE010000090.1:0-6628 GCA_963516425.1 uncultured Kingella sp. | reverse complement strand
GCGCGCATAGAAATCACGCTCACCCAAAGCGAAGCCGAAGCGCTGATTTTGGAAAACAACCTCATCAAATCGCTCTCGCCTAAATACAACATCCTGTTCCGCGACGACAAATCCTATCCCTATTTGATGATCAGCGGGCACGAATACCCCCAGCTTGCCTACTACCGCGGCAGCCTGAAAAAGCCCAACCAATACTTCGGGCCCTATCCCAACGGCTACGCCGTGCGCGACAGCATAGAAATTTTGCAAAAAGTGTTCCAGCTACGCACCTGCGAAGACAGCGTGTTCGCCCACCGCGACCGCCCCTGCCTGCTCGCCCAAATCAAACGCTGCTCCGCCCCCTGCGTGGGCGCAGTTTCCGCCGAAGAATATGCCGAGCAAGTGCGCCGCGCCACCGCGTTTCTCAACGGGCGCACCGCCGATTTAACCCGCGATTTAGAAACCGCCATGCACGAAGCCGCCGAACGGCTAGACTTTGAACGCGCTGCCCAACTGCGCGACCAAATCCAAGCCCTAGCCGTGATGCAATCCAAACAATTCATCGACAGCCAAAACCAAAACAGCAAACAGCAAGACATAGACATCATCGCCATCGCCCAAGCGCAAGGCAGCATCTGCGTGCATTGGGTAAGCATACGCGGCGGGCGGCATGTGGGCGACCGCAGCTTCTTCCCCGATACCCGCCAAGACCCCAACCCCAATCCGCAAGACTACGCCGAAGCCTTCGTTGCCCAACACTATCTGGGCAAACCCAAGCCCGATGTGTTCATCACCAATTTCAGGCTGCCTGAAAGCCTGCAAACTGCGCTAAACAGCGAACACCCGCGCCAAATCGTATTCACGCAAGGCGAGCGCGGCGAGCGCAAAGTCTGGCTCAACATGGCAACGCGCAACGCCGAGCACGCCCTGTCGCAACACCAGCTGCAAAACAGCAATCAACAAGAGCGCGTTGCCGCCCTTGCCGAAATCATCGGGCTGCCTGAAAACGAATTGCAACGGCTAGAATGCTTTGACATCAGCCACACCCAAGGCGAAGCCACCCTCGCCAGCTGCGTGGTGTACGACGACTACGCCATGCAGCCCGGCCAATACCGCCGCTACAACATCACCACCGCCAAAGCAGGCGACGACTACGCCGCCATGCGCGAAGTGCTCACCCGCCGCTACGGCAAAATGCAACAAGCCCACAACAACGGCGAAACCGTCCGCTTCCCCGATGCCGTGCTGATAGACGGTGGCAAAGGGCAAATCCGCATGGCAACCGAAGTGTGGGCAGAACTCGGCTTGCACATCCCCCTTGTTGGCATCGCCAAAGGCGTAGAACGCAAAGCAGGCTTGGAAGAATTGATTTTGCCGTTCCAAAACCGACAATTCAGGCTGCCGCCCAACAGCCCCGCGCTGCACCTGCTGCAAACCGTGCGCGACGAATCCCACCGCTTCGCTATCACAGGCATGCGCGCCAAACGCGACAAAACCCGCATTACCTCATCGCTAAACGACATCGCAGGCATCGGCGCAAAACGCAAAGCCGCGCTCCTAACCCGCTTCGGTGGACTGCGCGGCGTGCAAGCCGCCAGCATTGACGATTTAGCCCAAACCGATGGCATCAGCCGCGCGTTGGCAGAGAAGATTTATGGCTATTTTCATGGCTAGGCGCGGAGCAAGGGCGTGCGCCAGCCATATAGCCATAAAAGGCAGCCTGAAACGGAAAAATAGCGTTTCAGGCTGCCTTTCCTTTATGGGCAACGGCAACGGCGCAATCCATCCAACCCGACACAAGGCAGCCTGAAACCTTGGCAAAACCTGCAATCCGTGGAGCATCGGCGGCTCGCCGACATTGCCAACCAACAAAGCCCCGTTGAATAAACCATTTGGCAGCGAGCCGTCGCTCCATTTTAGGTTTCAGGCTGCCTCAGAACCTTTGCAAAGGTTTCAGCCTATTAAATACGCCATCCGCCAAAGCCAAAGGCAGCCTGAAAACGAGCGAAGCGAGTTTCAGCAAAGCTAAAACAACATTCAAAACTGTTTTCAGGCTGCCTTTGGCGTGTGGGCAGGACAACATCAGCGCAACATCAACGCCTTCTCCACTTGCCGCTTGTCCACATTCGCAATCTCTTGAATCAACGCGACGTTTTGATTCGCCCAATCTTTCGCCTTGTTGCCGTCAAGCGAAGACAAGGGCGAGCGGCGGGCAAACTGCACAGAATACAGCCCCTCCCTGCCTTTCCAATAGCGAAACACATTGGATTCTATAAAGCCGTTCCTGCCCGCTTGGTACGCATAAAACTGCACAACCGCCCCGTCTTTTTGCGGCCGGATATTCGGCGGCGGCATATCGGGATACTGCCGTTGCGCCAGCGCAGCCATGTTTTGCGCCATCTTCATCGGGTCGTTGTTGATTTGCGGCGCACTTTGCAAACGCAGCCCGATTAAGCGCGTCCAGCGCTCGAAGGTTTCATCGGCGGCAACGTATTCTTTCAAGCGTTCCGATTTGGTCATCTGCCCCACAAATTCTTGCGGCAAGGTTTCGCCGTCCATCCGAACGGGCGAAGGCGCGGCCACCGCCCATGCCGTCGCCAGCAGGCAAGCGGTCGTTAACGCAGAACGAATAAGTTTCATCAAATCATCCTTCTATCCTGTTTACGATGAGAACGGCAGCCTGAAAACCGCAGGCTGCAACAAGCGAACGCTAACACATCACACGCAGCGGCGGATGCCCCGCATACTCCAAAAAGCGCACAAAATCTGCATAGGTGATGTTCAGCGTGGTAGTGTTGACAAACGGATGAAAGCCCACCGTTTGCGTTTCGTCCACTTCCGCATCAATCACCACTTGCACCTTATTGTCCGCATCAAACAGCACGCCAAACGGCGTAACCGCGCCCGCTTCCACCGCCAGCAACGCCGCCAATTCTTCATCGCCCACAAACGACAATCGGCTCACGCTCAACGCTTCTGCCAAGCGTTTCAAATCCGCGCTTTTCTCATCGCGCAAAATCACCAAAAAATACTGCTTGCCCTTTTTGGTTTTCAAACACAGGTTTTTCACCTGCTGCCCGGGCAGCACGATATCCGTGTCGCGCACCGAAGTAATTGGCGCGTGGTCTAACCGCTCATAGGCAATGTTCAATTTTGCCAACACATCATAAGCCATATCGGGGGTAGGCATTTCCATAACATTTTCCTTTCACATTGAGATGAACAAAAAGGCAGCCTGAAAAGCGATTTTACTCGTTTTCAGGCTGCCTTTATCACGGCACTTTATGCTTCATCGTCATCCATGGCAATGGCATCGGCCGCTTCTGTCGCTTCCGCTGTAATCACTTCGCGGCTTTCCGCCACCGCCGCCGCAGCGCGTTGGCTTGCCCATGCGGCGCGACGTGCGCGGTGGTAGCTCAAACCCGTACCGGCGGGGATTAAGCGGCCCACAATCACGTTTTCTTTCAAGCCGCGCAAGTCGTCTTTGCGGCCCATAATCGCCGCTTCGGTGAGCACGCGCGTGGTTTCTTGGAACGAAGCCGCCGAAATAAAGCTGTCGGTGCTCAAAGAGGCTTTGGTGATACCGAGCAACACGTTGTCAAAACGCGCAGGCTCTTTGCCCGCCGCAATCGCTGCCTCGTTGGCAATCATCACTTCGGCGCGTTCCACTTGTTCGCCCGTGATGAAGTTGGTATCGCCCGCATCCACGATGCTCACGCGGCGCAACATTTGGCGGATAATCACTTCGATGTGCTTGTCGGAAATCTTCACGCCTTGCAAACGGTACACTTCCTGCACCTCTTGCACGATGTAGCGCGTTAATGCCTCAATGCCTTGCAAACGCAAGATGTCGTGCGGATCCACCGCGCCGTCCACCACCGTTTCGCCACGGTTCACCACTTGACCATCATGCACCAAAAGCTGTTTCTCTTTGGAAATCAAGGTTTCGTGGGTTGCGCCGTCCAAATCGGTAATCACCAAGCGTTGTTTGCCTTTGGTTTCCTTGCCAAACGACACCGTGCCGGTTACTTCCGCCAGCATCCCCGCATCTTTGGGCACGCGCGCTTCAAACAATTCGGCCACGCGCGGCAAACCGCCCGTAATATCGCGCGTTTTGGTGGTCGCTTGCGGAATACGCGCCAACACATCGCCCTTGCCGATTTCTTGCCCTTCGCGCACTTGGATAATCGCGCCCACAGGGAAGGTCATGCTCACAGGCGTTTGCGTGCCCGCAATCAACACAGGCTCGCCGTTTTCGTCCAACAATTTCACCGTTGGGCGCAGCAATTTGCTGGTGCTGGCGCGGCGTTTGCCGTCAATCACCACCAAAGTGGACAAGCCCGTAACATCATCGGTTTGGCGGGTAACGGTAACGCCCTCTTCCACGTTTTCAAACTCCACACGACCTGCGTGTTCGGTAATCATCGGATGGGTGTGCGGGTCCCAAGTGGCCAGCGTTGTGCCCGCTTTCAACTCTTCTCCATCTTGCACTTTCAGCGTTGCGCCGTAAGGGATTTTGTGCAACTCGCGCTCGCGACCTGCCGCGTCCAAAATCATGATTTCGCACGAGCGGCCAATCACAATCAATTCGCCTTTATTATTGGCGATGTAACGCATTTGCCCGCCAAAACGCACCGTGCCGTTAGACTTGGCTTCCACTTGGCTTGCAGCCGCCGCACGCGATGCCGCGCCACCGATGTGGAACGTACGCATCGTCAGCTGGGTGCCCGGTTCGCCGATAGACTGCGCCGCAATCACGCCGACTGCTTCGCCCGCGTTCACCAATTTGCCGCGCGCCAAGTCGCGCCCGTAGCATTTGGCGCACAAGCCATAGCGGGTTTGACAGGTAATCGGCGTGCGCACTTTCACTTCATCCACGCCTGAGTTATCAATCAAATCAACCAGTTTTTCGTCAAGTAGCGTGCCCGCTTCAATAATGGTTGCGCCCGAATTGGGGTCAACCACATCGGTGGCTGTAACGCGTCCCAAAATGCGGTCGCGCAGAGCTTCGATGATGTCGCCGCCTTGCACCACGGCTTTCATGGCAAAGCCTTCATCCGTGCCGCAATCGTCTTCCACCACCACCAAATCTTGGGTAACGTCCACCAAGCGGCGGGTCAGGTAACCTGAGTTTGCCGTTTTCAACGCCGTATCCGCCAAGCCTTTACGCGCGCCGTGGGTCGCAATAAAGTATTGCAACACGGTCAAACCTTCGCGGAAGTTTGCGGTAATCGGCGTTTCAATGATGGAGCCGTCTGGTTTCGCCATCAAGCCGCGCATACCCGACAACTGTTTAATCTGCGCTGCCGAACCCCGCGCGCCTGAGTCCGCCATCATATAAATGGAGTTGAACGACTCTTGGTTTACGGTGTTGCCCTCGCGGTCTTGCACTTTCTGCACCGACAGATTGTCCATCATCGCTTTGGCGATTTTGTCGCCTGCGCGACCCCAAATATCCACCACTTTGTTGTAGCGTTCGCCGTTGGTTACCAAACCTTGACGGTATTGGTCTTCAATTTCTTTCACTTCGGCATTGGCTTCGGCAAGCAATTTCGGTTTCTCTTTCGGGATTTCCATGTCGTCCACGCAAATGGAAATGCCGCCTTTGGCCGCCAAGGCAAAACCCGTGTACATCAAATGATCGGCGAAAATCACCGTATCGCGCAAACCGCACAAGCGGAACGATGCGTTAATCAACTGCGAAATCGCTTTCTTTTTCAACGCTTTGTCAATGTAGCTAAACGGCAAGCCTTTGGGCAGGATTTCGCTCAACAACGCGCGCCCAACAGTGGTGTTGTAGCGGTTGATGACGGCTTCGTATTCGCCCTCGTCATTTTTCACCCACTCTTTCAGGCGCACGGTGATTTTGGTGCCCAGTTCCACTTGTTTGGTGTGATAAGCGCGGTGCACTTCTTTCACATCGGCAAACAAGGTGCCCTCGCCCAAGCCGTTGATTTTGTCGCGGGTCATGTAATACAAGCCCAGCACGATGTCTTGCGATGGCACGATAATCGGATCGCCGTTGGCAGGGGCAAGCACGTTGTTAGAAGCCAGCATCAAGGTGCGCGCTTCCATTTGCGCTTCCAAGCTCAATGGCACGTGAACCGCCATTTGGTCGCCGTCAAAGTCGGCGTTAAACGCGGCACACACCAAGGGATGCAGCTGGATGGCTTTGCCTTCAATCAAAATCGGCTCAAACGCTTGAATACCTAAGCGGTGCAAGGTAGGCGCACGGTTCAGCAAAATCGGATGTTCGCGGATGACCTCTTCCAAGATGTCCCACACTTCGGGCACTTCCTGCTCTACCAATTTTTTGGCTGCTTTAACGGTGGTTGCCAGTTCGCGTTGTTCCAGTTTGTGGAAAATAAAGGGTTTGAACAATTCCAGCGCCATTTTTTTCGGCAGACCGCATTGGTGCAGGCGCAGGTAAGGACCCACGGTAATCACGGAACGACCGGAGTAGTCCACGCGTTTGCCCAGCAGGTTTTGACGGAAGCGACCGCTCTTGCCTTTAATCATGTCCGCCAGCGATTTCAACGGGCGTTTGTTCGCACCGGTCATCGCTTTGCCACGGCGGCCGTTGTCCAGCAGGCTGTCCACCGCTTCTTGCAGCATGCGTTTTTCGTTGCGCACGATGATGTCGGGCGCG
>CAUQDE010000089.1:0-6665 GCA_963516425.1 uncultured Kingella sp. | reverse complement strand
GTCGTGGGCGACGCTGCCAAACAGGCAAAGGTGCATTTTGCCTTGGGCGGTGATGCGCAGGCGGTTGCAGCTGTTGCAGAAGTCTTTGCTGTATGGGGCGATGATGCCGATGTTGCCGATGTAGTCGGGGTGGCTGTATTCTCGGGCGGGGCCGGCGTGGGGCTGGCGCGGTTGCAGTTGCCAGCCTTGTTGAATCAGGTTTTGTTCCAGTTGCAGGGCGTTTTGGTGGTGTTGCTGGAAGTAGGCGCTGTTGTCGCCTGTTTGCATGAGTTCTATAAAGCGCAGGGCGATGGGGCGGCTGCGGATGTAGTCCAGCGCGTCGTGCAGGGTTTCTTGGGCGTGTTCGCGCAGCAATAGGGTGTTGATTTTGATGCTGGCAAAGCCTGTGTTTAGGATGGTTTCTATGTCGCGCAGGATGGTTTGGCTTTGGTTTTTGCCGGTGATTTTTTGGAAGGTTTCGGGGTTGAAGCTGTCTAGGCTGATGTTGAGCTTGCTTAATCCTGCGTCGCGGTAAACGGGGAAATTTTTGCCTAGCTGGTGCCCATTGGTGGTGAGCGCGATGTGTTGGATTTGCGGCTGGGCGTGGATGGCGGCGATGATGTCGGGCAAATCGGCGCGTAGGGTGGGTTCGCCGCCTGTGAGCCGCACTTTGCGCGTGCCGCTTTGGGCGAAGGCGGCGGCGATGGTTTGGATTTCGGGCAGGGTAAGCTCATCGGGCTTGGCTTTGCCTTGGTAGCCGTTGGGCAGGCAGTAGCTGCATCGGTAGTTGCAGAGGTCGGTTACGGAGAGGCGCAGGTAAGTGAGCTGGCGGTTGTGGGGGTCTATTAGGGTGGTCATGGTGTGTGCCTTGGGTGTGTGGTTTTCAGGCTGCCTGTTGGTGGCTTTTTTGAATGATGTTTCAGGCTGCCTTTGGGGTGGTTGTGGATGGTGGGGTAGATGGTTTTTCAGGCTGCCTATGCTTGCCTATTTAGGCAGCCTGAAACGGCGATAACCGCATGCTTGCCGCATCACAAAAACGCTTCATGCAACGGCTGCACGGTAACCATTTCCCCCGCCGCCAAATCGCCGCACTCTTGCGGCAATATCATGTAGGCATTGGCTTGGCTTACGCCGAGGATGCGGTGAGAATCTTGTTTGCCCGTGGGCGTGGCTTGCCATGTGCCGTCGCTGTTTTGGCTGATGATGGCGCGTTGAATATCGGCGCGCCCTGCGGCTTTTTTCACATTGCGGGTTAAGGCAGCCTGAAAACGCAAGGGCTGCGGAATCGGCGTTGCGCCTGCAATCTGCCACAGCGCGGCGCGGATAAACACATCAAAGCCCACAAAGCCCGACACGGGGTTGCCCGGCAAGCCAAAATACCACGCGCTGCCCAGCTGCCCAAACACAAAGGGTTTGCCCGGTTTCATGGCGACTTTGTAGTGATGAATCGTGCCCACTTGGGCAACGGCTTGGCGCAAATAATCATAATCGCCCACGGATACGCCGCCCGATGTGATGACCACGTCGCTGTCTGCGGCGGCTTGGTGCAGCTTTTGCACGGTGGCTTCTAGGCTGTCGGGCAGCTTGCCCAAATCAATAATCTCCACGGGGCAATCGCGCAATTTGCTGTGCAGCATCGGGCGATTGCTGTCGTAAATCTGGTGCGCGGCGATGGGGTTGCCTGCTTCCATCAGCTCGTTGCCTGTGGATAGGATGCCGATGCGCAGCTTGCGTTGAACGGCAACGCTGCCAATGCCTTGCGCGGCAAGCACCATGATATCGGCGTGGCGCAAGATGCGTCCTGCGGCAAAAAGGGTTTGCCCTGCTTGGATTTCTTCACCAGTATAGCGGATGTTGGCGGCATCGGGCGCATCTTGTTGCAACACAATATGGTCGCCATCGCGGATAACGTTTTCTTGGATGATGATGGTGCGACAACAAGCGGGAACGGTTGCGCCCGTCATAATGCGGATGCACTCGCCCGCTTTCAGGCTGCCTGAAAAGGCATTGCCTGCGGCGGATTCGCCAACGATTTTCAGGCTGCTTTGCGCAGGCGTGGCTTGGGCAAGCGCGTAGCCATCCATCGCGGAAACATTGCTGCTGGGAATAGACACAGGCGCGACAATATCTTCTGCCAACACGCGTCCTGCGGCTTGGGCAAGCGGCAGCATTTCGCCATCAAGCGGCAGCGGACGTTGGGCGATGTGGGTTTGGATGATGGTTTGCAGCTCGGCGATGGAGGTAAGCGACATGGCTAGCTTTCGTTTTAATGTGTAAGGTTTTGTTAGGATTATAGTGGTTATGGCGGATGGGCGGGGTAGTTATTTTGGGGGATTTTTGTAAAGGGTTTGCCGCCCATTGTGTAAACCAAAAGGCAGCCTGAAAAGCCCAATTTTGCTTTTCAGGCTGCCTTTGGCGTGAATACAGATTCTTACTACTTAATCAAGCGCAGCGCAAACGGATAGCGGTATGCCGTGCCTTTGCTGGCGGCAATGGCGGCAATGATGCACAACACAAAATTGGCAGCCAATACCAGCCAAAACAGCAAAATGCCAATCAGCACAATCATCAACAAGCACGACACAAACACCGCCAGAATCACGGTAATTTGGAAATTCAACGCTTCTTTGGCTTGGTCGCACACAAAATCCTTGCCTGCTTTATCTTTATTCATCAGCCAAAAAATCAGCGGCGGGATAAAACCGAAAAAGGGAGCCAGCAAATGCGCCAGCATGGCAACGTTTTTATCGTCTTGGCTGATGTCGCTGCTGCCTGTGTAAGGCTGCGATTGGGTGGCATCGCGCAAGGTTTGCTCGGCTTGCTGCAAGGCTTCTTGTGCGCCGCTGGGTTGGCTTTCAGGCTGCTTATCCAGGTTGGGTTGGTTAGGGTTTTCCATAACATCTCCTTGTTTACAAAAAATAAAATAGCTTTCAGGCTGCCCTACCCTGCTCTATTGAAGCAGCCTGAAACGGGGTTACCAATGCGTGGTAAACGCTTCCACATCGGTGTTTTTCGGCTCGGCAGGGCAAGGCTTATCCGCCGTGCCAATCATCATCAAGCCGATGATTTTTTCTTGCTCACTGCATTCAAACTCGCGCTGCAACACGGGCGAATTCACCCACAGTCCTGTTATCCAAACATTATCAAAGCCTTGCGCTTGGGCAGCCAGCTGGATGGCATAGGCGGCGCAGGCGGCGCTCATGTGTTGTTCCCATTCGGGCTTGCCTTCTTTGGGGCTGGCAATCACGGCGATTGTTAAGGGAGCGAAATTGCCTACGCGCTCAGCTTTTGCCAAAGTTTTTTCGCCCATATTGAGCGTGATGGCGGTTTCGCGTAAGGCAGCCTGAAAACGCTGTTTGCCCGCCTCGCTTTGGATAACGATAAACCGCCAAGGGGTGAGGTTACCGTGGTCGGGCACTTGGCTGGCGGCTTGCAAAATGCTGTCCAGTTGCAATTCATCGGGCGCGGGCGCGCGCAGGCTTTTGTTGGAACGGCGGGTGGTGAGCAAGTCTAAAATGTCCATGTTTTTTCCTTTTTAAATGATGTGGATGAAAGGCGCGATTATACGCGATAGTTTTCAGGCTGCCTTATGGTGCAAAAAGGCAGCCTGAAAAGGGTTTGGGGATGGTTTGGTATGGCTTATTCGGTATAACGGGCCAGCAGCGTTTCTTGGATGCCCACTTCGTCGCCGTCCGCCACAATCCGCGTGTAGCTGCCATCGCCGTGCATCTGCCAAGCCTTCACATTATCGCGCAACGCTAGCAGCAAGCCTTCTTCTATCACGCGCTGTTTCAGCGCAGGCGGCTCAATCGGCGTACAGGTTTCAATGCGACTGAAAAAATTGCGCCCCATCCAATCGGCGCTGGAAATAAACACATTTTCCGCGCCGTCGTTGTAAAAATAATAAACCCGCGCGTGTTCCAGCAGCCGCCCGATAATGGAGCGCACGCGAATGTTCTCCGACAGCCCCGCCACTTGCGGGCGCAACGCGCACATCCCGCGCACAATCAAATCAATCTGCACCCCCGCCGCGCTGGCGGCATACAACGCTTCAATCACTTGCGGCTCAATCAGCGAATTAAGCTTGGCGATAATCCGCGCAGGCTTGCCGTTTTTCGCGTTTTCGCTTTCGCGCGCGATGCCGTCCATAATCATTTTGTGCAGCGTAAACGGGCTTTGGTAGATTTTTTTCAACTTGTTCGCCTGTCCCAAGCCCGTGATTTCCATAAATAATGTGTTGATGTCGCGCGTAATCGCCATATTGGCGGTGAGCAAGCCAAAATCGGTGTAAATGCGCGATGTGCCTTGATGGTAATTGCCCGTGCCCAAATGCGCATAGGTTTTCAGGCTGCCTTGTTCGCGGCGAATCACCAACGCCATTTTGGCATGCACCTTGTAGCCAAACACGCCATAAACAACGTGCGCGCCCGCATCTTCCAGCTTGGTTGCCCACGAAACATTGTTCGCTTCGTCAAACCGCGCCATCAATTCCACCACCACGGTAACTTGCTTGCCCGCCAACGCCGCCGCCATCAAAGCGCGCGCCAGCTCGGAATGGCTGCCCGTGCGGTAAATCGTCATCTTAATCGCCACCACATCAGGGTCGTGCGCGGCATCACGGATAAATTTCACAATCGGCTCAAACGATTGATACGGATGGTGCAGCAAAATATCGCCCTTGGCGATTTCGTCCAACAGCGATGCCGATTTGCGCAACGCGCGTGGATACTGCGGCGTAAACGGCGCAAACTTCAAATCGGGGCGGTTCACCATGTCAGGCACAGAAATCAGCCGCACCAAATTCACTGGCCCTTCCACTTGATACAACTCATCGCGCGTGAGCTTAAACTGTTCCAGCAAAAATTGGCTAATGTAATCAGGGCATTGGTCGGCAACTTCCAGCCGCACGCCGTCGCCAAAATCGCGGTCGCGCAATTCATTTTGCACCGCCGTGCGCAGATTGCTCAAATCATCGTTTTCCACCGTCAAATCGCTATCGCGCGTTAGGCGGAATTGGTGGCAGCCTTTCACCGTCATGCCGCGAAACAGCTTGTACACATATTCATGCACGATGGACGACAAAAACACAAAGCCATCCTTGCCATCACAAATGCTTTCAGGCAGCCGAATCGCGCGGGGCAAAATGCGCGGCGCTTGCACGATTGCCATGCCCGAAGCGCGTCCAAACGCATCTTTGCCATCCAATTCCACCACAAAATTCAACGATTTATTCAGCGGGCGCGGAAACGGATGCGACGCGTCCAAGCCAATCGGCGTGAGAATGGGCAGCAATTCGCGGTTGAAATAATCTTCAATCCATTCGCGCTGCGCGCTCGTCCACTGCTTGCGGCGGTAGAACATAATGTTTTCTTGCGCCAGCGCGGGCAGCAATTCTTGGTTAAATATTTGATATTGCTCTTCAATAATCTTGTGCGCTTCTTGCGCTACCAGCGCGATGGTTTCGCTGGGCGTTTGCCCCGATTGGAACACTTGCGTGGGGTTGGCGCGTTGCTCGCGGCGCAAATACGCCATGCGCACTTCAAAAAATTCGTCCAAATTGGACGATACAATGCACAAAAAACGCAGCCGCTCCAACAGCGGCACGCGCGGGTCTTGCGCTTGGGCAAGCACGCGGCGGTTAAACGCCAGCAACGACAGTTCGCGGCAAAGAATGTGGGCAGATTGCGGCATGGTTTATTCCTTGAATATCGGTTTGAATAATGGGTTGGATTATAACGCTTTTTGTGTTTCAGGCTGCCTGAAACATCGCGGTTAGGCAGCCTGAAAACCATGCCGCATATCGGTTTACCACAAACCATAGCGGCGCATACATTTCAGGCTGCCTCAAAGCATAAGGCAGCCTGAAAACGAGTGAAACGAGTTTCACCGAAACTAAAATGCACCATAAGACAAAATGCTTCTTGCCAACCGCAAGGCGAAATACCATGTTCAGGCTGCAACCAATGGAACGTCGGCGGCTCGCCGACAGCTTGTTAAACAGTAAAGCCCTATTGAATACACCCTTTGGCAATGAGCCATTGCTGTTCCATTTTAAGTTTCAGGCTGCCTCAACCCAAGGCAGCCTGAAACGTTCACTCAAAGCATTTCTCATACAACGGCAACAACGCCTGCACCTGCGCCACAATCCAAGCCACACTATCCACGCCGTCCAAATCATCGCGCTCAACGTGTCGCCCGATGCAGAAAAAATCATCCGCATCGCGCAGCGTCAAAGCATTTTCAGGCTGCCTATTGAGCGGCGCATAGTCGGCATACTCATCCTCGCTGCCATGCCACACATCAAAATCGCCAAACGCCCCCACATCCAAACCATCCAGCCATTGATTGTATTGCGGCAGCGCAATGGTGGAGCGGTCAGCCTTGTAGCAATGCCAATCCAGCGACACAGTCAAGCGGCGGCGGTTCAACAACACGGACAAAATCGCGGCATTGTTTTCATATTGGGCGTATTTGAAAAACGCAAAAAAATGCGCCCGCACTTGCCAGCCATTGCACCAACGCTCAATATGTGGCGGCGCAAACTGCGGATTTTCAAGCGCCAAGCGCGCTGCCACTTGCTCAATCACGCTGCGCCAATCCTGCCACGCCGCCTTGTAGTCCGCTTTCAGCTGCGGGATGGTTTCGGGCGCGTATTTTTTCAACTGCGCAAATTGGAAAAACGGGCG
>CAUQDE010000088.1:0-6677 GCA_963516425.1 uncultured Kingella sp. | reverse complement strand
CAGCACGCCCGATTCAAACAGCCAAGTAATCGCCTCGCCCAGCGTTGCGCCCAAATCGTAGATTTTTTCCTCCTCGCGCGGCAAAACGTAATACCGCCCTTCAAACCAAATAATCTCGTCGCCATCCCAAGTATCCGCCACCACGATAGATTGCAACACCTGCTCTTTGGTGAGCACGTCCGCGCCCTCGTCCCAAAACCAATATCGCGTGATGCGTTCCAGCCATTCAGGCTGCTCCTTCATAATCCGCTCAGGCAGATAAACGCGCAGATACACGCCCAAGCCGCCCTGCCCGTAGCGGGTAACGTATTCGCGGTAATCGGCTTCAAACTGCGTGTTCAACGCCGCTTCGCATTGCGCGATTTCGGCGGCGGTTGCCAAGAAAAGCTGGGGCTGCCCGTGTCGGTGTTGGGCGTGATGGGGTAATTGGCGATGCTCATGTTTTTGCTCCTTGTGTTGGGGTGATTGGGTTTAGGCAGCCTGAAACCGCCGCGTGGGATTATAGATGCTTTTCAGGCTGCCTCAAACCGCGTATAATCGCGGCTTCTCATTTGGGGGCGACCTTGGTTTCGACGGGGGTTGCGAAGCAAATGCGGGCATACCGAGTTTTCAGTAACTCGTAAAACACTGAATCTAAATAGTCGCAAACGACGAAACTTACGCTCTGGCTGCTTAATGCCAGGCTGTTGCAGCAGCTCGCCAATGGGCTGTGCGGGGTAAAACCCGCGGCAACATCATTTCACATTGGCTGGTTTCCTGTCGGGTTGCTTGGCAGGGAATAAGATTGAAGGCAACTGGTTTCTTGAAAGCCTGTTGGTCGGCGCGATAGAAATAAGATTCCCAAATCGACACAACTAAGTATGTAGAACGCTTTGTAGAGGACTTTCGGACGGGGGTTCAATTCCCCCCGCCTCCACCAAACACTATTTCCCGGCAATTTTTAACTAACCGCGAGAAAACCACAAACCGCCCATCCATAAGGATTAGGGCGGTTTTTTACAACCTAACGTGTGCTAACCGTTGCTGTTGTACGCGACATGAATTGGGGATATGTAGCCGTTTCAGGCAGCCTGAAAACATCAAACCCCATCAATGCCCCGCTTCCCCCTTCTCCCGCCATTCATTCGGCTGAATTTTCAACGCAAACAACACCGCCAGCGCTGCTACCACCAACGCGCACGCCATCGCCCAATGCACGCCGTTGAGCAACGCCTCTTGCGACGTGCCCGCTTGCCCCGCTTTTTCGCCCATGCTGGCGATGCCGACAAAAAACGCCGCGCCCAACGCGCCTGCGATGAGGTTCAGCGTGGTAATCGTGCTGGCGCCGTGCGGGTTCAGCTCGCGCGGCAGGGCGTTCAAGCCGTGCGTTTCGCCAGTGATGCAGGCGGAAGCCGCCAGCGCCATCAGGGTAAACAAGCCGCTTAAAATCAAAGTGTTGGTGTGCAAATCCAGCAATGTCCACATGGCGATAACAGACAGCAGCAACGCCGCCGTGGCAGGCAGCATCAGAAACCGCCCGCCTTTTTTGTCCAGCAACACGCCCAAAAACGGCGAGGCAACGGCTTGGGCGATGCTGGCGGGCATCAAAATCAGGCCCGTTGCCGTGCCCGTGAGCAGCAGCACTTGCTGCGTGTACATCGGCATCAAAATCTCCAAGCCCATAAACAGAAAATAGGCGCACACCAAAATCAGCACGGCATAGCGAAACTGCGGATAGGCGAACACGCGCAGGTTCAGTAGCGGCGTTTCCAGCGCAAATTGGCGGCGCACAAAAAACGCGATGATGCCCAGCGACAGCGACAGCACGCCCCAAAACACGGGCAGCGGCAGATGTTCAAAATGGCTGGCGGCATACACCAGCCCGCCAAAACCGAGCACAGACGCGGCGGCGGAGGGCAGGTCTATTTTCGGGCGCGTGATGTCGCTGAGATTAACGGTCAGGTATTTGTTCACCAAAAACATGGCGACGAGCATAAAGGGAATGGTGAGCCCAAACAAATAATGCCAGCTCAGATAATCCACAATCACGCCCGAAATGGTCGGACCGATGGCGGGCGCGGCGGTGAACATCATGGTGATGATGCCCATGGCGCTGCCGCGTTTGTGCGGCGGATAGATGGCGAGGATGCCGTTGAACAAAATCGGCACGAACAGCGCGGCAGATAGCGCTTGGAACAGCCGCCCCGCCAGCAGCACGGGGAAATTGGGCGCAAGCATGCAAACCAGCGAGCCGATAAGGAACACGGCTTGCGTGATGAGCACCATGCGGCGCGTTTCCATCCATTGGATGAGGCCGGCGGTAATCGGCGTGAACGCGCCCATCACCAGCAAAAAGCCTGTGGTGAGCCATTGCACGGTGGTTTTGTCTATCTGGAAATCCGCCATGATTTTGGTGAGCGCGACGTTGAGCAGGGTGTCGTTGAGGTAGCCGAAAAACGCACCGATAAACAGCGTGAAGATGATGAGCTTGGCGGGGAAATCGGGGTTGTCGCTGTGGTATTGTGCGTGGGCGTTGGCTTGCGGTTCGGGGATGGCGTGAGACATGGTTTTGAATCAATTGGAAAAAGCGAATGATAGGGGATGACGCGGAGCGGGGCAGCCTGAAAACCGTTGTGCGGTTGGGTTCAACTGCGTTTCAGGCTGCCTATTCGTTATACGCATCAACCGGCAGCCTGAAAACCGTTGTGAGGTTTGGCTAGGCTGAAAAGCCTTTGCAAAAGCACTGATGCAGCCTGAAATCTGACATGGAACGGCAACGGTTCGTCGCCCAAACGGCGTGTCGGCGTTAAGCCGGGCTGTGTTGACTGCCGCAATGTCGGCGAGCTGCCGCCGCTTTGTTTTCAGGCTGCCTATTCGTTATACGCATCAACCGGCAGCCTGAAAACAGACGGGGCAAGCGTTTTCAGGCTGCCTCGGGCAACGGAATCGCCGCCTCCATAAAATCATGCGCCAACTCGGTTTGCGGGAAAATCGCCCGCGCGGCGGTTAGCAGCTCTTGCGCGCGACCGCCTGAAAACTTGGCGCTGATGTGGCTGAGGTACAGCATTTTCACGCGGGCGAGTTTGGCGAGCTCGGCGGCTTGAGCGCAGGTGCTGTGCCCGAAACGGGCGGCGTTGGCGGCTTCATCGGCGGCAAAGGTGGCTTCGTGCACCAGCGCGTCGGCATCGGCGCAAAAATCGGCAAAGGCAGCCTGAAAACGGGTGTCGCCAAACAAAACCACTTCGCGCCCTTTGCGCGGCGGATGGATAAAATCTTTGCCGTTCAAGGTGTTGCCATTGGGCAGCGTGATTGTTTCGCCGCGTTTGAGCGCGCCGTATAACGCGCCTTTGGGCACGCCCAGCGCTTCCAGCGCATCGGTTTTCAGGCTGCCCGGGCGGTCGGCTTCGATGACGCGAAAGCCGAAAGACGGCACGGCGTGGTCCAGCAGGCGGTATTTCACGCGGAAGGCGGCATCGCACGCGATTTCGCCGCCCTCTTCGGATAGTTCTACAAATTCAATGGGATAGCTGAGATAGCTGCGCGATAGGCGCAAGCCTGTTTCCACAAATTCGCGCAAGTCTGCGCCGCCGTAGAGCATGAGCGGGCCGGGCTGTTCGCCCGACAAAAAGGAGCGGCTGCACAGCAAGCCGAGCAGCCCGAAAATATGGTCGCCGTGCAGATGGGTGATGAAGATGCGGCGGATTTTACCGGGGCGGATGCTGGTGCGCAGGATTTGGTGTTGCGTGGCTTCGCCGCAGTCAAACAGCCAGATTTCGCCGTTTTCGGGCAGCAGGTTGAGCGCGGTGCAGGAGACGTTGCGCTCGATGGCGGGCGAGCCTGATGATGTGCCGAGAAAGTGTAAGTGCATGATTTTTTGATGTGGGTGGGGTTAAAAGGATAACAGGCAGCCTGAAACGCGGTGCGCTTCGGCGCGGATGCCGTTTTCAGGCTGCCTATGCGGCAAAGAGCTGCAAATTCGCCCGCTCCGCCTGCAAGCCCGCATGATTTTTCATCACGTTTAACAAAAATTCCAGCACCACGCGCACGCGCGGCGCAAGCAGGGTGCGGTGCGGATATAAGTTGCGGGTGATTTTAGCATTGTTGCGCCCAAAGCGATTGGGCAAGGTTCCGCTTGCCGCCATAAAAAGCAAGCCGCCCGTTTTCAGGCTGCCGCAGCGTTTTATGTTATGATTAGCCCAATTTCGTTTTGCAACCCGCAATCTCACACATGAAAAAACTATTCATCGGCGGCACCGCAGCCGCCCTTATCGCCGCCGGCATCAGCACCCCCTACTATCTCGGCAACCAAGCCAAGCAAAGCCTAGAAACCCAACACCGCATTCTAGCCGACACCTTCTTTTTTGACATCGTATCCCGCCAATACCAAAGCGGCTGGCTAGAATCCACCGAAACCACCGTCTTGCGCTTTCATCCCACCGTGCTAGCCAATCTGGGCGAAAACATCCCCGAAAACATCCGCGCCGTGCTAGAAAAACCCATCACCATGGTTAACCATGTGCGCCATCATCCCTTTGCCAACGGCATCGCCCCCGTGCGCGCCGTCGTGGAAACCGAATTCCAATACGACCCCGAAGTCAAAAAAACCCTAACCCGCTTTTTTGGCGAGCAAATCCCCGTTAAGCTGCACAACGTTATCAACCTAAACGGCAGCGGCAAGCTCACCATCGCCGTCGCCCCGTTTGACTACGAAGAACTCTCAGGCATCAAGCTCAACTGGCAAGGCTTAACAGGCAACGTTCAATACCAAAACGGCTACGCCAGCTACACCACCCAGCTCGCCATGCCCAGCTTCCAAGCCATTCTTGCCGACAAAGGCAGCCTGAAAATAGAAAACCTAACCCTAAACGCCAACAGCCACACCAGCAAAGACGGCAAAACCACGCTCGGCTCATCCATCACCAACCTTGCCCATTTCAACGTCGCATGGAATGAAGGCATAGATTACAACATCAAAATCAATGATTTAATCAACACCTTAACCGACCTGCAAATCGGCGCGTTTATCAACCCACGCGGCACCATCGCCCCCAACAAAATCAGCGTGGACAACCTAAGCTACGCCACCGAAACCAGCGAACCCGAAGCCGGCTATCTCAACACATCAGGCAAATTCAGCTTCGCCAAGCTCAATTATGGCGACGCGGCTTATGGCCCATTAAACATTGACATCGCCGCCAACCACCTAAACGCAGGCAGCCTGAACGCGCTCAAAGCCCGCTGGCAACAAATCGCCACCGAAAAACAAATGCCGCCCGAAGAGCAGCAAAAACACATGCTCGCCGCCGTACGCAACGAAGGCGCAGCCCTGTTTACCGATAATCCGCAGCTTGAAATCCGCGCATTCAGCTTCACCACGCCATCGGGTCATGTCAACGCCAGCGGCAAGCTCAACTTCAACGGCTTAACCGCCGCCGATCTCAACGACATCAAGCCCATGCTCGCCAAAATGCAAGCCGAGCTCAACCTAGACGTGTCGCAAAACATCATTGAAGACTTCGCCGTAACCCAAACGCGCGGGCTGTTTGCCATGGAAAACCCCGATAGCGTGCAAGAGCAAAAAGAAGTGGACGACACCATCCGCCTGCTCACCAACGAAAGCCTGAAAAACATGATTCAAGATGGCTACATCGCCAGCGAAAACGGCGCCATCCAAACCAAGCTCACCGTTGCCGACAACAAAATCCAGCTCAACGGCAAGCCGTTCCAGCTGCAAGCCAACGAAGACGTGTTCGCCGATTTGGAAAACGATGCCAGCGCGCCTGCGCCTGCGCCTGCCGCTGCATCGGCAGCATCCGCGCCCTAATGCTGCACACCCTTTTCAGGCTGCCTATAATGAAGCAACAACATCATAGGCAGCCTGAAATAAGTTAAACCCATAGGCAGCCTGAAAGCCCAGTTTTCCGTTTTCAGGCTGCCGCAGCAAAAGAAAGTCAAACCATGCCACAACTACAAAACGACACCTTTATCCGCGCCCTGCTGCGCCAACCCACCGAATACACCCCCATCTGGCTGATGCGCCAAGCAGGGCGTTATCTGCCCGAATACAAAGCCACCCGCGCGTTTGCAGGCGATTTTATGTCGCTGTGCCGCAACAAAGACCTAGCCACCGAAGTAACCCTGCAACCGATAGACCGTTTCAACCTAGATGCCGCCATCCTGTTTTCCGACATCCTAACCATCCCCGATGCCATGGGGCTGGGCTTGCGCTTTGAAACAGGCGAAGGCCCCAAATTTGAACGCCCGCTGCAACACGAGCAAGACATAGAACTGCTTGCCGTGCCCGATATGAACAAACTCAACTACGTCTTCGAAGCCGTTGCCAGCATCCGCAAAGCCCTAGATGGGCGCGTGCCGCTGATTGGCTTTTCAGGCAGCCCCTTCACCCTAGCCTGCTACATGATAGAAGGCAGCGGCAGCCGCGATTGGCGCACCGTCAAAACCATGCTCTACACCCGCCCCGATTTGCTGCACCGCGTGTTAGACATCAACGCCCAAGCCGTAACCCAATACCTAAACCACCAAATAGAACACGGCGCGCAAGCCGTGCAAATCTTCGACACATGGGGCGGCACACTCTCGCACGAAGCCTTCCAAACATTCAGCCTGCACTACATCAAACAAATCATCGGCAGCCTGAAACGCAACCACAACGGCGCAACCGTCCCCGTTATCGTGTT
>CAUQDE010000087.1:0-6733 GCA_963516425.1 uncultured Kingella sp. | reverse complement strand
CTCTGCATCAGCCCGCTTATCCCGCCGCGCTGCCGCTACACGCCCACTTGTTCGCAATACGCCATTGAAGCCGTGCGCAAATACGGCGCGCTCAAAGGCGGCTGGCTCGCCCTCAAACGGCTTGCCCGTTGCCACCCTTGGGGCGGCTGCGGTTACGACCCCGTCCCCTAGTTTTAGGAAAACACTCTCATGCAACAGCAAAACCCATCCGATTTCAAACGAATGCTGGCCACCGCCGCTGTGGCGATTGTCTTTATGATGGCTTGGCAACACTTCTTCCCCCCTGCCCAGCCGCAGCAACAGCAAGCCGCGCAGCAACAAACCGCCGCGCAGCCGCAAGCCGCCCCATTGGGCGCAACTGTGCCCGTAAGCGTGGAAACCGACACCGTTAAAGCCACGATAGACGAAAAATCAGGCGATTTGCGCGGCTTAACCCTGCAACACTACGATGCCACCCACGACACCGCCCAACGCTTTACCCTGCTTGCCGATGGCAAGCCGCTCACCTACGTTGCCCAATCCAATTTGGTGGATGCCAATGGCAACAACATTTTAGCCAACGCCAATTTTCAGGCTGCCTCAAAATCGCAAACGCTCAACGGCGACAAACTGGAAGTGCGTCTCACCGCCCCCGCACAAAACGGCGTGCAAGTGGACAAAATTTACACGTTTACCAAAGGCAGCTATTTGGTCAACGTGCGCTTTGAGGTGAAAAACACCAGCAGCCAAGCCGTGAAGCTGGGCACGTCGTACCAAATCGTGCGCGACAACAGCAAGCCCGCAGGCGAAGGCTGGTTCACCAGCAGCTATGTCGGCCCCGTTGTTTACACCCCCGATGCCGACGCATTCCAAAAAGTGCAATTCGCCACGCTAGATAAAGACTTTGAAGCAGGCAAAGACACCGCCGAATACCAGCGCAAAGCCTCGGGCGGCTATGTGGGCATGATTCAGCACTACTTCGCCTCCGCATGGATTATGCAGCCTGAAAACGGCGAAAACCTGTGCACAGGCAGCTCATGCACCATCGGCATCAAACGCCTGCCCGGCAACCTATACAGCGCAGGCGTAAACACCGCTATGGTGGACATCCCCGCAGGCGGCAGCAAAACCTTCGCCGCCAATCTCTATGCTGGCCCGCAAGTAACCAGCATCCTGAAAACCATCGCTCCCAAATTTGAGCTAACCAAAGACTACGGGCGCGTGCACATTTTCGCCTCGCCGCTGTTTGCCCTGCTCAACTGGCTGCACGGCATCATCGGCAACTGGGGCTGGGCGATTATCGTGCTGACTTTGATTGTGAAAGCCATCCTGTTCCCGCTCAACCAAAAAGCCTACAAATCCATGGCGAAAATGCGCGCGGTGCAGCCCAAAATGGACGCGTTGAAGAAAAAATACCCCAACCCCGAAGACCGCATGGCGATGCAGCAAGAGCTGATGAAGCTCTACCGCGACGAGAAAATCAACCCGCTGGGCGGTTGCCTGCCGATGCTGATTCAAATGCCGATTTTCATCGGGCTGTATTGGATGATTTTCCTATCGGTGGAATTGCGCCAAGCGCCGTGGCTGGGCTGGATTCACGACCTGTCGCGCCCTGATCCATTCTATATTTTGCCAATTTTGATGGCGGCGACCATGTGGTTTCAAACCAAACTCAGTCCGCCGCCCAGCGACCCCGCCCAAGCGCAAATGATGAAAATCATGCCGCTGATGTTCTCGGTGATGTTCTTCTTCTTCCCCGCCGCGCTGGTGCTGTATTACGTGGTGAACAACCTGCTGACGATTGCCCAGCAATGGCTGATTAACCGCCAAACCGCCGCCGCTGCACCCGCCAACGGCGGGCCCAAAGCGGAAGTGTTGGACAAAGAGCCGGCAAAAAACAAAAAGAAAAAATAAACGCTGATGCGTTTCAGGCTGCCTAATCGGTGAACGATAGGCAGCCTGAACTGTTTTTAGGGCGCGCAAAGGCAGCCTGAAATCCAAAATGGCGCGGCGGCGCGATGTGCCGTTGCCGTTTTCAGGCTGCCTCAGCCGCCTGCCTTTACCTTATCTCGCCCCGCTCCCGCAAATACGCCGCCATCGCCGCCGCATCGTCTAACACCACCGCGCCCGCCACCTGCATCTGCTGCCACGCCGCCGCCACCGTGTCCGCCGCAATGCCGCGGCACGCCGCCCTATTCACCAGCACTTGCCAACCGCCGCCGCGCAAAAGCTGCAACACCGTGGTTTTCACGCAATAATCCGTTGCCAAGCCGCCCACCAGCAGCACCGTCGCGCCCTTGTCGCGCAGCCATTCAATCAGCCCCGTGCTGAGCTTTTCCGCCAAATCGTGATAACACGCGCCGTAGGGGTGCATATCGGGCTCAACGCCTTTCCACACGCAAAAATCGTAGGCGGTAACGGGTGGCAATTCGTCCAGCAATTCAAAGCCTTGCGTGCCGACAATGGCGTGCGCCACCCAAGCCTCGCGCGCGTTGGGCAAGCCTGTGGGGCGCAGTTGCTCGGCATGGCTGGCGCAAATCCAGCGGGCGGCGGGGCTGTGCGCGTCTTTGCTCATCACGCGAAGCTGGGCAAGCCGCGCTTGGGCGTTGAGTTCCGCCGCAATCCGATGCCCTTCGTGTACGGGCAATTCGGCGGGGCACAGCGGGGTGAAGGTTTTTTGCGCGTCAATGTCTAGGGAAACAATCATGGCATTCCTTGCTGTTGATGGTTTTCAGGCTGCCTAATTAAAGTGAATAGGCAGCCTGAAAGCCATTTCGTGTTACACAAATTCGGTCAAATGTTCCGCGCTCACGCCTGTGGCGGGGTCTATGCCCAAATCGTCGCTGTCGCCCGATGATGCGCAGCCTGCCAACGCCAAGCCCGCCAGCACAATCCAAAACCATTTTTTCATGGCAATCATCCTTGTTCATAGTGTGGAAAAGCCGCGATTGTAGCACAAGCCGTTTTCAGGCTGCCTTTTGCCGCCAGCCATTGCGCTGCGCCCCTTGTTTTGCCACAATAAGCCATCTTGTTTAAGCCACTTTGTTAATTAAGGCAGCCTGAAAATGTATCGCGCTCTCCTGTTGATTACGGCACTCCTGCTTTGCGCCTGCGCCACCGAATGGCACATTCGCCGCAGCGACAACGGCAAAACCGCGCTGCGCCTGCAAAGCGTGCGCAACAGCACATTGCCCGAAAACGGCTTAACGTTTATCCAGCCCAGCGATTTGCGCGCGGGCGATATTTTGTTCTCTGCCGAAGGCAGCATCCGCTCGCTGGGCATTCGCGTGTTCAGCAACGCCGCCGTGAGCCATTCGTTTATCTATTTGGGCGACGGCAACATCGCCGAAGCCGTGGGCAGCGGCACGCGCATCCGCCCGCTCGCCGACACGCTCCAAGAAACCAATCTCACCGTTGCCTTTCGCCGCCCCGATTTAACCCCCGAAAACATCCAAGCCATCATCGCCTTTGCCCAAGAAAAAAACGGCAGCGGCTACAACCACCTCGGCATCGCGCTGCAAGCCCCGTTTTCCATCGCGCGAAACGCCTGCGAACTGCCCGTTATCCCCCGCGCCATGCGCCATTTGTGTCTCAACGCGCTCGCCACCATCACCGTCCCCTCGCTCGGCAGCAAGCGGCTGTTTTGTTCGCAATTGGTCATCGAAGCCTTCAACCGCGCAGGCAAACCGCTCACCACCGTCCAACCGCAATGGGTGGACCCATCCGACATCCTGCACATGCGCGAAGACGACATCGCCACCATCACCCCCGTTGCCAAGCTGCAATACATCGGGCATCTGCAATGCACGCCCTCCATCTGGAACCTCAGTTGCCAAACCCGGCCAGCGCCGCATCCGCCATCATCCGACAGCCCGCCAAACCCCGATTTTCAGGCTGTCGATGGCAACTAGCGCAGCCTGAAAATCCACCCGACCCGTTTAACCCGCCATGCCGCAAAAATCCACCCTGCGCTATCTGCGCTACGGCTTCCTGCTCAGCATCCTCAGCATTTTCGCCCTGCAAGCATGGTGCGCATGGCAAGTCTACCAATACGCCCACCATCCCGCCGCGCTGCCCAAACACGCCGATGCCGCCGTCGTTTTAGGCGCAGCCGCATGGGGCGACAAGCCCTCGCCCGTGTTCCGCGAGCGCATCAACCACGCCATCGCCCTGTATCAATCCGAACGCGTGGAAAAACTCATCTTCACAGGCGGCACACGCAAAGAAGGCTACCCCAGCGAAGGCGAAGTCGCCCGCAAATTCGCCCTCAAACAAGGCATCCCCAGCCACGACATCATCTACGAAACCCGCTCCAAAGACACCTACCAAAACCTCGTCAACACCCGACTGCTCATCCAAAAACACAAAATCCACAGCGTCATCATCGTCAGTGACCCCTACCACATGGCGCGCGCCATCGCCATCGCCCAAGACCTCGGCATCCACGCCACCCCCTCGCCCACCCCCACCAGCCGCTACACCGAAGCCTCCGAGCAAGCCCGCTGGAAATTCTTTATCCAAGAAAGCTACGCGCTGTTTATCTACCGCCTGCTGCACGCAGGGCGCACCGTGTTGGATTGGATAGATTAGGCAGCCTGAAAACCGTGTTACACCCGTTTCAGGCTGCCTTATTCTGCACACCCAAGGCAGCCTGAAAAGCCGCTTTCCCGTTTTCAGGCTGCCTCATCATCCAAGCCAGTGCACGGCTTGCCAGCAAGCCGTAGGGGGCGCGGATGACTGTTTCAGGCTGCCCAAGCATTCGCGCCCGCGTGCCCGCATCGTTAAGGCAGCCTGAAAAACAAAATCCCCCGCGCAAAAACCCCTGCTCAACGAATAACACGTTGCGCAGGGGTTTTCATCCATCCTCAATCATCAATCAAACAACGCATTGATGGCATCATCGCTGCCGCCCTTGCCGCTGCGGCTGCCGTTGTCGCTGGGGTTCGCCAGCGCATCATCCGCCTGTTTAATATCGGCGATGCGTTTTTGCGCTTTGGCGTAGCCGTTATCAGCAGCGCGTTGATACCAGCGATGCGCCTCGTCCACATTCTTGCTCATGCCCAGCCCGCGCTCATACATAATGGCAAGGTAATACTGCGCCTCGGCATGGTTGGCTGCGGCGGCGCGGGCGAGCCATTTGTAGGCGTTGCCATAATTGCCCTGCTCGGCTTCGTCCACGCCCAGCGTGGTTTGCGCGGCGGCATCGCCTTGCTCGGCGCGTTTTTTTAACGCCTCGGCTTGCGCTTGGGCAGCGTCCAACACCTTGCCTTGCGGTTGGTTTTGCACAAATGCGCCGTCAAACAACACATTGCCCTCGCCATCGGTAAGCACGCCTTTGCCTTCCAAATACAGCGTGGCGGGGTTGTATGCGCCCGCATAATGGTTGCCATTGGATAAATCGCAGTTGGCGGTTTGCGGGTCAAACGCGCCGATGCACTCGCTTTGGTCGGCAAAGATGATTTTGCCGTTGCCCGCGATGGCGTTGTTGCGGAACGCGCCTTGGTAGCAGTTGCCCGTTTGGGCGGTGAGCACGCCCTCGCCTTGCATCAAGTCGTGTTCAAACGCGCCCTCGTAGCGGTTGCCCGCCAAGGTTTGCGTGCCTTTGCCGTGGCGCAGGTCGTCTTGGTAGTCGCCTTGGTACACATCGCCGTTGGGCGCGGTGCAAGTGGCGATGCCGTTGAGTTTGTCGGCAATCACGTTGCCGATGCAAACGGTGCCGTTGGCGCGGGTGATTTTGCCATTGGGGTCGTTGGCTTTGCCGTTAATCACGTTGCCCTCAAAAACGTCGCCATTAGGATAGCGCAAGGTGTTTTCAGGCTGCATCGGCGTGGACGCGGCGGGCGGCGGTTCTGCATGGCGAGACGAATTAAAACTAAACAGCGCAAACAAACTGCGAAACACAATCACCCCCACCACCGCTGCCACCACGCCTGTTTTCAGGCTGCGTGATGACAGCTTGGGGCGATGGCTTCCGCTGGTCGGCGCAACCGCTGCGCTGCGAAAGGCTTGGGCAGTGCGAAATGGGCTGTTGGCAGCGGGGAAATCCGCCGCCCATTGCTGCGCGATTTTTTCCAAATCTTGCAACGCCTCGCTGACTTCGTTGGCTGTGGCAGGGGCTTCGCCGCTATGCGAACCTTTGTTGCCGTTTTTGCGGATAAAATGCGCACGCTCTGCTTGCTCGCGCGGCCACACGTTTTCTTTTTCCAAGATGTAGATTTGCGCAAACAGGCTGTCCAGCTTCAAGGTTTGCCACGCATTCGGATTGCTGCTGCCCGTGGCGCGGCTGTTGTAAAACGGATTGGCGACTTCCGCGCCCTTTTGAATGGCGGGTAACTGCATTTTTTGCCAATAAAACGCCACGATGTATTCCAGCGAGCGGCGAGTGGCGTTGAGCGCGGCATCGTAATGCCCATTGTGCGCATGGCTTTCCGCTTCTTGCGCCGATTTTTGCGCTTCGGCGGGCAGGTGGGTGAACGACGTGAGGAAATCAAAACGAGATGGCATGGTTATCCTTTGAGAAATGGTTTTAGCTTCGTAACTCCGCTACGCAGGCTGCCTACATGGATACAAGAGGCAACCTGAAAATGTTATCAAAATTTAAGCGGTTTATCTAACGCCACGCCCCAAATCAAACCCCACCGCGCACAAATCGCACACAAAACAAAAGCCCACTTCAAACGAAGTAGGCTTTAAACAACTTGGCACGCCCAGGGGGAATCGAACCCCCGTTACCGCCGTGAAAGGGCGATGTCCT
>CAUQDE010000086.1:0-6740 GCA_963516425.1 uncultured Kingella sp. | reverse complement strand
ACCCTATCCTACAACGGCAGCGCTTTTTTCGGCTTCCAAAAGCAAGCCGCTGGCATCCCCACCATTCAAACCGCGCTGGAACACGCGCTCGCGCAGATTGCGGGCGAGCCTGTCGCCATCACCGCCGCGGGGCGCACCGACACGGGCGTGCACGCCACGGCGCAGGTTGTCCATTTTGACAGCCATGCCGCACGCCCGCTCACGGCTTGGGTGCGCGGCGTGAACGCGCATTTGCCCGAGGGCATCGCGGTGCTGCACGCCCAAGCAGTTGCGCCCGATTTTCACGCGCGGTTTGATGCCTGCGGACGGCGTTACCGCTATCTGCTGCAATCTGCGCCCGTGCGCTCGCCGCTGCTGGTGGGGCGGGCGGGCTGGACGCACTATGCGCTGGATGTTGCCGCCATGCGCGAAGCGGCTGCGCTGCTGTTGGGCGAACACGATTTTTCCAGCTTTCGCGCCGCCGAGTGCCAAGCCAAATCGCCTGTGAAAACGGTGTATGCGATTGCGTTTTCAGGCTGCCCTAGCCTCATCAAAATAGATTTTCACGCCAATGCGTTTTTGCATCACATGGTGCGCAATATTGTGGGGGCGTTGGTGTATGTGGGCTGCGGGCGGCTGGCGGTGGGCGAGTTTGCCGAGATGTTTGCCGCGCAAAGCCGCTTAACCGCGCCGCCTACGTTTATGGCGGATGGCTTGTATTTCACAGGCGTGGACTACCACGAAAAATGGGGCATTAGGCAGCCTGAAATGCCCGAATGGCTGTGAAGCGGTTGATGGGTTTTCAGGCTGCCTCATCATTATCCGAATAACCGCGCCCCGCCCCGCAAATCGGTTTACAATCGCCCTTTCCCCTTTCAGGCAGCCTGAAAACATGAACTGGACATTCAACCCCGTTAGCATCTTGCTGATTGTTTTTATCGCGCTGGGCTATTTCAGCAAAAACGGCGCAATCTGGATTTCCGCCAGCGTGTTGCTGGTGGTGCAGCAAACCGTGCTCACGCGCTATTTGCCGCAAGCCGACCGCCCGCTGATTAGCTTGGGCATTCTGATTTTGACCATCGGCATTCTTGCGCCGCTGGTATCGGGCAAGGTGCCGCTGCCGCCTGTTCGCCAACTGTTTGACCTGAAACTGCTGGTTGCCGTGCTCACCGGCATTTTTGTGGCGTGGCTGGCGGGGCGCGGCATCGGCGTGATGCAGTCGCAGCCCAACCTAATTATCGGCCTGCTGGTGGGCACGGTGATTGGGGTGACGTTTTTTAACGGCATTCCTGTTGGACCGCTGATTGCGGGCGGCTTGTTGTCGTTGCTTTTTATGAACAGCAAATAATCGTTTTCAGGCTGCCTATCCATCTGCCCCAAGGCAGCCTGAAACCCTGTAAACACACTCAACCCCATCCCACCATGCAGCTCACCCCCCTATTCCAGCCCACCCCGCTCACATCCCTGCCCCCGCTCTCGCTCTATATCCACATCCCGTGGTGCATCCAAAAATGCCCCTATTGCGACTTCAATTCCCACAAAATCAAAACCACGCTGGATGAACAAAGCTACATCCAAGCGCTGATTGCCGACCTAGAAACCGAGCTGCCGCACATCTGGGGTCGCCCGATAGAAACCCTCTTCATCGGCGGTGGCACGCCCAGCGTGTTCAGCGCACAAGCGATTGACGAGCTGCTATCCGCCATCCGCGCGCGCGTGAAAATCCAGCCCGAAGCCGAAATCACACTGGAAGCCAATCCCGGCACCTTTGAGCGCGAAAAATTCCAAGGCTTCAAAGAAGCAGGCATCAACCGCCTATCCATCGGCGTGCAAAGTTTCAACGACGCCCACCTCGCCGCCATCGGGCGCATCCACAACGCCGCCGAAGCCCATGCCGCCATCGCCGCCGCCGTGCAAATTTTTGAGCGCGTCAACATAGATTTAATGTATGCCCTGCCCCACCAAACCGCCGCCCAAGCCCAAGCCGACGCGCAAGCCGCCATCGCCCACGGCACCAGCCACATCAGCGCGTACCACCTCACGCTAGAACCCAACACCCCATTTGGGCACACCCCGCCGCAAGGTATCCCCGACAGCGAAACCGCCCAAGACATAGAAGACACCGTACACGCCGCCCTAGCCGCCGCAGGCTACGCCCAATACGAAACCAGCGCGTTTGCCACCGCCCCCAGCCAACACGCCCGCCACAACCTAAACTACTGGCAATTTGGCGACTACATCGGCATCGGTGCAGGCGCGCACGGCAAAATCAGCTACCACAGCCACATAGAACGCACCAGCCGCAGCCGCCACCCCGGCGAATACCTCGCCGCCATGCAAACGCAGCCTGAAAACGCCATCCGCCGCGCCCCCATTGCCGCGCAAGATTTGGCAGGCGAATTTATGATGAACGCCCTACGCCTGATAGACGGCGTACCCAGCGCATTCCTGCCCGAGCGCACGGGCATCAACGCTGCGCAAATCAGCCGCGCCATCCAACGCGCCCAGCAAAAAGGGCTGCTGGACAGCAACCCGTTGTATTTCCGCCCTACCGAGCTGGGGCAGCGGTTTTTGAACGATTTGATTGAGTTGTTTTTGTGAACAGGGTGGCGGGTTAGGGCAGCCTGAAAACCAAATGGGGCGGCGACAGCTCGTCGCCAAATCGCGCGTTGAATTAGGTGTTACGCTTTGTTTGCCAAAATGTCGGCGAGCCGACGACACTCCATCAACTTGTGGATAGATTAACCAAGGTAGCCTGAAAATGTTGTTAGCGGCTGTTTCCGCTTTTTCAGGCTGCCGCAACGGCTTGGCAACATTTTCAGGCTGCCTATTTCACACGGACAACATTGGTTAAACAATTAACGCAAATGATTGCTGTAAACACGATGGCGCGGATTAAGGCAGCCTGAAACGCAATTTAGTGCAGCACAAATGGAGCGGCGACGGCTCGTCGCCAAATCGCAGGTTGAATTTGGCATTGCGCTTTGTTGTTCATAATAATGTCGGCGAGCCGACGACGCTCCATTTATCGGCTGTTTATAGTGAGCAAAGGCAGCCTGAAAACGAGTGCAGCGCGTTTCAGCGAAGCTCAAACGTTTTTTAACCGCCATTTTAGGTTTTCAGACTGCCTCTAAGACTTTGCAAAGATTGCAGCGTGTAGCAATGGTTGATATTAAGCGGGGTGCAGGGGTGAGGGCTGTTTATATTTGGTGTTGTGGGGGCTTTTGCGTCATAAAACAGTCTCTGCTGCGTTGCCAATCCTCGCAAGGTACTTACCTTGCTGCGGTTTGCGCCTTGCATAGCCTGCTTTCTGACGCAAAATCCGCCTCAAAAACCAAATATAAACAGCCCTTCCCCTGCTCGTGGTAGGCGGCGAAACGCCTGCTCTAGCAAAAAAATAGCTATGTTTAAAAGCAGCCTGAAACGCAGTTCTATACCACTCAATCCCATTCGCACCCCAAAGCCCATTTGCATCCCGCCCCCTTTTTCAGGCTGCCTAAACCCACCCCCCAAAAAAACCACACCATGACCACCCAACCCACCCCCCACCATCTTCTTCCCCTGCTCCTTGCCACCGCCGTCTTTATGCACATGTTGGACGCCACCGTGCTCAACACCGCGCTGCCCACCATGGCAGCCGACCTGCACGAATCGCCGCTGCAAATGCAATCCGCCGTGGTTTCCTACGCGCTCACGCTTGCGCTGCTGATGCCGTTAAGCGGCTGGCTCAGCGACCGCTTCGGCATCCGCCAAGTGTTTTTTGGCGCGATGCTGGTTTTTGTGCTCGGCTCCGCCCTGTGCGCCGCCGCCACTAACTTGCCGCTACTGGTTGCCGCCCGCGTGGTGCAAGGCATTGGCGGTGCGATGATGACCCCCGTGCCGCGCCTTGTGATGGTGCGCGCCTACGACAAAACCCAGTTGATTAACATGATGAATTATGTGGTGATGCCCGCGCTCATCGGCCCGATTATTGGCCCGATTGTTGGCGGCTACTTGGTGGAATACGCCTCTTGGCATTGGATTTTTTTGATTAACCTGCCCGTGGGGCTGGCGGCGGCGTATCTCACGCTCAAAATCATGCCCGATTTTGCGCAAGTTGCCGCCCCACGCAAATTTGATTTGGCGGGGTTTTTGTTATTTGGCGCGGGCGCGGTGGGATTGAGCGTGGCGGTGGAAACGCTGCAACGCGCCGATGAAGCATGGCTGGCAATCAGCCTGATGCTGCTGGGCATCGCCGCACTGACGGGCTATGTGTGGCACGCCAAGCGCACCGCCGAGCCGTTGTACGACAAAAATCTGCTCAAAGTGCGCACCTATCGCGTGGGGCTATTGGGCAACCTATCGGGGCGCATCGGCATGAGTTCGCTGCCGTTTACGCTGCCCCTGCTGCTGCAAGTGGGCTTTGGGCACAGCGCCACCGTGTCGGGCTGGGCGTTAGCACCGATTGCCGCCGCGTCTATTTTCGCCAAATCGCTGGTGAAACCGCTGGTTACGCGCTTTGGCTACCGCAAAATGCTGATGAGCAACACTGTCATCATCGGCGCGATGATTATGCTGCTCGCCCTGCCCTCCGCCAGCACGCCGCTTTGGCTGCTCACGCCGCTGCTGCTGCTTTTGGGCGCGTGCAACTCCATCCAGTTCACAGGCATGAACACCATCACGCTGGCGGATGTGCGCCCCTATCAAGCCGCCAGCGGCACAAGCCTGATGTCGGTAAACCAACAGCTTGCCGTGGGCTTTGGCACGGCGATTAGCGCGGCATTGCTGCATTATTTCTCCACCCTGCCCGCTCTGGCAGGCAATGTGCAAACCGCGTTTCGCTGCACGTTTTTGGCGATTGGCGGCTTTACCTTGTTTTCGGGCTTGATTTTCGCGCGACTGCATCGGCTGGATGGGGAGAATTTGATTGAGCGGTAGGCGCGGGAATGCAAACCAAGGCAGCCTGAAAACAAGCGAAGCGGATTTCACGCCATTTGCTCGTTTTCAGGCTGCCTTTGCCAACAACCATAGGGAACATCGGCGTTCGTTGCCAACGCACCATCATCAGTTCCAACCAGCCGCACACACCCCAAACCATACAACGGCAGCCTGAAACCGCACCCCCGTTTTCAGGCTGCCTTTTCCCGTTTCATCTGCAACCAAACGCCATACAAAAACACCAGCACGCCCAGCCACACCAAGCCGTAGCCTATCAGCCGCGCCCCGCTCAATTGCTCGCCAAACGCCAGCCCCAGCAGCAGCTGCGCGGTGGGCGACAAATTTTGCAAAATGCCCAGCAGCGACAGCGTAATCCGCTTGGCGGCGGCGGCAAAGGCAAGCAGCGGCAGCGTGGTGGCGGCACCCGATGCGAACAGCACGGTTTTTTGCAACGGCGTCAGCTCGCCGAACACCAGCGTGTTTTGCATGCCGCACCATGCCAGATAGCCCAGCGCAAACGGCAGCAGCATCAACGTTTCCAGCGTGAGCCCAGCCAGCGGCGGCATGGGCGCGAGCTTGCGCACCGCACCGTAAAACCCGAACGAAAACGCCAGAAACAGCGAAATCCACGGAATTTGCCCCGCAGGCACCGCCAGCCAGGCGATGCCCGCCAATGCCAGCGCGATGGCGGCGATTTGCCACGCATTAAGCCGCTCTTTAAACAGCACAAAGCCCAGCAGCACGTTAAACAGCGGGTTGATAAAGTAGCCCAAGCTCGCTTCCACCACATGATGGTGCACAATCGCCCAAAGATAAATCAGCCAGTTTGCCGCAATCAGCAGCGACGACAGCGCAAACATCGCCAGCACTTTGGGCTGCCTGAACGCGGCAACCAACGCCCTGCCCTGCGAAAACGCCAGCAGCAGCGCCAACGCAAACACGCTGGACCACACAATGCGCTGCGCCAAAATTTGTTCCGCAGGCATGGCGGAATGGTTGAGCGGATACCAAAACAGGGGGAACAAGCCCCAAATGCCGTAGCAAGCCAATGCCAGCCAGATGCCTTTGCGTTGTTCGGATAGGGTGGATAGAGACATAGCCAAATCGCCAAAAAAGCGCAATGGTACGCCTGCGCGGCGATAGCCGTAAAGCGGCAAAATCCGTATAATCCGCGCTTCGCTCTTTAACTGATTTCACTAAATGCGGCAGCCTGAAACCGTTTTCAGGCTGCCTCATCATCTCAATAGGAAACCCCATGGCCCAACAACTCAACCCCGCGCTCAACGTTGCATTCAAAGCCGCCCGCAAGGCAGGCGACATGATGCTGCGCGCCAGCAACAATCTTTCCAGCATCCGCATCGACAACAAAGCGTTTAACGATTTCGTTTCCGAAGTGGACCGCCAATCCGAAGCCATCATCATCGAAACCTTGCAAGAAGCCTATCCGCACCACCGCATTTTGTCGGAAGAAACAGGCATCATCGGCAACGAACGCGCCGAATTCGAATGGATTATTGACCCGCTGGATGGCACAACCAACTATCTGCACGGGCATCCGCAATACGCCGTCAGCATCGCGCTGCTGGAAAAAGGCGTGTTAAAAGAAGCCCTTGTTTACGCGCCCGAGCGCAACGAACTGTTTACCGCCTCGCGCGGCAACGGCGCATTGCTCAACGACCGCCGCATCCGCGTGTCCAGCCGCGTGGAGCTAAGTCAATGCTTGATTGGCACAGGCTTTCCCGTGGTAGAGCGATCCATGCTGGATACATATCTTGCTATTTTAAAAGCCTTTATTGAAAAAACCGCAGGCGCACGCCGCGAAGGCGCAGCATCGCTGGATTTAT
>CAUQDE010000085.1:0-6843 GCA_963516425.1 uncultured Kingella sp. | reverse complement strand
CCCCATGTTTACAGGCATCGTGCAAGGCACAGGCAAAATCGTCCACATCCACCAACCCAGCGCAGATTTCCGCAGCCACACCGTCGCCCTGCCCGAGCACATGGCGCACGACCTACAAATCGGCGCATCCATCGCCCACAACGGCTGCTGTCTCACCATCACCCAAATCAACGGCAACCAAGCCACCTTTGATTTAATGGCAGAAACACTCGCCAAAACCAACTTAGGCAGCCTGAAAACAGGCGACAGCGTCAATTTAGAACGCGCCGCCCGCTTTGGCGACGAAATCGGCGGGCACGTTATGAGCGGGCACATCATCGCCACCACACCCATCAGCCGCATAGAACAAAACGCGCACAACCGCACACTCTATTTCAGGCTGCCCCCGCAACTCGCGCCCTACATCCTGCCCAAAGGCTTTATCGGGTTAGACGGATGCAGCCTCACCATCGGCGACGTAACCGCGCACGAATTTAGCGTCCACCTTATCCCCGAAACCCTGCAACGCACCCTATTTGGCAGCCGCCAAGCAGGCGACCGCATCAACATTGAAATCGACGCGCAAACCCAAGCCATCGTCGATACCGTAGAACGCGTGCTGGCGCAGAGAAAGGCAGCCTGAAAACGTTATTGGAACATCGCCCAACCCAAAAGCAGCCTGAAAAACAAAACCGTTTGCCATCCCGCCAAACGGTTTTTTTGCGGGGCAGATAAGATTTCAGGCTGCCCTACCCCCAACAAAAAAACGGTCTCAGGCAGCCTGAAACCGTTTTCATCATTCAAACATTACGCGCTAAACCCGGTCGCATTCACCGCAGCCTTATAAGCCGCAGGGTCAAAATCATCCGTATGCGTAACCACCACATAACCGCCCTCATGGTTCGCATTCACAAAACGCACCCCCGCCACATTGCTGGTGGCTTCCACCAAGCGGTCGCCGTCTTGTTTGCTGCTCATGCCGCCAACATCAATTTTAGATTGAGCCATTTGTTTCACCTCATCAGATATATGTTTTACAAAAAATGAACGTTGTTTCAAACCATCAGACAACGCCAACCCAACGCATTCTGCCCATGTTTACATTTGCCGTCTAGCAAAATTATACGAAACTCGGCAAACATTCCGCGCGCCAAATAACAATGTTGGATTTGCACAACGCACGCCCACGCCCCAAAAGCGCACAACCACCGCATTTACAGCGTGGCATCACTTGCGCCAATAAGCCGGCGTAAACAGCATCAACACCGTAAAAATTTCCAACCGCCCCAGCAGCATCACCACCGCGCAAATCCACTTTTGCGCCGTGCTCAACACCGTGTAATCATGGCTCGGACCAACCACGCCCAACCCCGGACCCGCATTGGTAATGCACGCAATCACCGCCGTCAGCGCGCTCACCAAATCCAGCCCCGAAATCATCAAGGCAAACGTAAACAGCGTAACCGTGCAAAAATATACAAACACAAACGCCGCAATCGCCATCGCCACATGGTCAGAAATCTTATGCCCGTTCACCTTCACCACATGCACCGCATTCGGATGCTGCAACAGCGTCATCTCGCGCTTCAAAATTTTGGATAACGCCAAAATTCGCACCAATTTCACGCCGCCGCCCATTGAGCCCGTATTCGCCAAAATATTCGCCAAAAAAAACATCCACAACGAAGCAATTAAAGGCCAAGTGGCAAAATCCGCATTAGAAAAACCACTCGCCAACCCAATGGAAACATAATTAAACGTAACATACCGAAACGCATCGGGCATCGAATAAAAATCCTTATAAGTCAAATACAAAGCAACCACTACAATACTGCCTGAAAGCAACAAAATCATGGTGCGCACTTCTTCATCCTGCCAATAATGGCGCAACGATTTTTGCCGCAATGCCGCAAAATGGTTGGCAAAATTGATGCCGCCCAACAGCGTCGCCCCAATAATCACCCATTCAATCGCAGGCGAATTAAAAAACGCAATGTTGCTGTCATGCGTGGAAAATCCACCCAACGCAAAAGCCGACATCGCATGACACGCCGCGTCAAACCACCCCATCCCCGCCCAATGCAGCGCAATCGTAATCCACAGCGTGCACGCCAAATAAAATTCCCAAAGCTGCTTGGCGGTTTGCGAAATGCGCGGCGATGTTTTGTCTTTATGCACGCCCGCAATCTCCGCCTTAAACAACTGCGTCCCCCCCACGCCCAACATCGGCAAAATCGCCACCGCCAGCACAATAATCCCCATGCCGCCCAGCCAATTGAGCATATGCCGCCAAAAATTAATAGACGGCGGCAAGGTATCCAAACCCGAAATCACCGTTGCGCCCGTGGTCGTTAGCCCGCTCATCGCCTCAAAAAACGCATCGGTAAACGATATTTCGGCAAAATAATAATAAAACGGCAACGCCGCAATGCAGGCAAAGCCCAGCCACAGCATCACCACCAGCGAAAACCCATCACGCGGGCGCAATTCATGCTGCCGTTTACGGCATAACAGCCAAATCAAGAAAAACAATAATTCCGAAATCGCCGCCGTATGCCAAAAAACAGGAAACGCATCATCGTCATACACATACGACACGATCGTCGGCATCAAAATCAACAAGGAAAAAAACATGCCCAATTTGGACAAAATATGAAAAGTAGGAACCAACTTATTCATGAAAACAACGCCCATCGCGCCCGCTAAAAAAGGCGAAAATTTTGCCACGCCTCACAGCACAATAGCAACAAAAATTCCCCATTCGGGCAGCCTGAAAAACATATCCATCGTTTTATGACGCAAAACAAACTTTCAGGCTGCCCAAGTTTGCTATTCAACCCCATTAACGCTACAATTCTAGTGTTTCTTTCGTGTCATGAAAGGATGCTTTTTCGCGGCATCTTTGCATTGAATGACGATTTCACAACCGAAGTTTTAACTTCATAACAGGAAGGATAGACACCATGTCTCAAACCTACAACGCAGTAAACGACGTCGATCCCATTGAAACCAAGGAATGGGTTGATGCAATTCGCTCAGTGGTGGAAAACGAAGGCGTTGAGCGCGCACGTTTCTTGTTGGAACAGCTTTTGGGCACATCAAAAAATGAAGGCGTAAATGTACCCGCAGGTATCAATACCCCTTACCAAAACACCATCCCAACAAGCAAGCAAGTTGCTATGCCTGGTGACCATAATCTAGAACACGCCATCCGCGCCGCTGTTCGCTGGAACAACGCGGCAATGGTTATCAATGCGCAACACAAAGGTTTGGAACTTGGTGGGCACATCGGTTCGTTCCTGTCTGCCGCAACATTGTATGACGTAGGTTTCAACCACTTCTGGAAAGCCAAAGGCGATGGCGTAGAAGGCGACTTGGTATTTATGCAAGGGCACTCTGCCCCTGGTATCTATGCCCGCGCTTATGTTGAAGGTCGTTTGAGCGATGCCCAACTGGACAATCTGCGCCAAGAAGCCTTTACCGATGGCTTGTCTTCTTACCCACACCCACACTTGATGCCTGATTTCTGGCAATTCCCAACTGTATCTATGGGTCTTGGTCCGCTCATGGCAATCTACCAAGCACGCTTTCTGAAATACTTGGATTCACGCGGTTTAACCAAAACTGCGGGGCGTAAAGTATGGTGCTTCTGCGGCGATGGCGAAATGACCGAGCCAGAATCACAAGGCGCAATCGCATTGGCTGCCCGCGAAAAATTGGATAACCTGATTTTCGTGATTAACTGTAACTTGCAACGTTTGGACGGCCCCGTAAACGGTAACGGCAAAATCATGCAAGAATACGAAGGCATCTTCCGTGGCGCAGGCTGGAATGCCATTAAAGTGATTTGGGGTGGCAGCTGGGATGCCTTGTTGGCAAAAGACACAGCAGGCGCATTGAAAGCACGCATGGAAGAAATTGTGGACGGTGATTATCAAAACTTCCACTCAAAAGACGGCGCATACATCCGCGAACACATGTTCAACACCCCAGAATTGAAAGCATTGGTTGCTGATTTGACCGATGAACAAATCTACAACCTGGAATTCGGTGGTCATGACCCTGTTAAAGTGTACAACGCTTACTACGAAGCCGTGAACCACGCCAACGGCAAACCTACTGTAATCCTGACTAAAACCGTTAAAGGTTACGGCATGGGTGCAGCAGGTGAAGCGCAAAACACCGTTCACCAAGCGAAAAAAATGGACGTTGCTTCATTGAAACAATTCCGTACTCGCCACAACATCCCTGTAACCGACGCACAAATTGAAGGCGATCACCTGCCATACGTTCGCTTTGCAGAAGGTACGCCTGAATACAACTACCTGCACGGTCAACGCAAAGCATTGGGCGGTTACTTGCCATCTCGCAATCCAAACAACGAAACCTTGCCTATCCCTGAATTGAGCGCATTCCAAACTCAATTAGAATCAAGTGGCGACCGCGAATTTTCTACCACTATGGCATTCGTTCGTATCTTGAATACTCTGATTAAAGATAAAGAATTGGGCAAACGCATTGTGCCCATCGTGCCTGATGAAAGCCGCACATTTGGTATGGAAGGTATGTTCCGCCAAATTGGTATTTGGAACACCCAAGGTCAGCACTATGTGCCTCAAGATAAAGAACAGTTGATGTTCTATAAAGAATCAACTGATGGTCAAATCTTGCAAGAAGGTATTAACGAGCCTGGTGCGATTTCTTCATGGATTGCGTCTGCAACTTCTTACGCCAACAGCCGTTACACCACCATCCCATTCTATATTTACTACTCAATGTTCGGTTTCCAACGCATTGGCGACTTGGCTTGGGCAGCAGGTGATATGAATGCACGCGGCTTCTTGCTGGGCGGCACTTCTGGTCGCACCACATTGAACGGTGAAGGCTTGCAACACCAAGATGGTCATAGCCACATCCAAGCAGATTTGATTCCAAACTGCCACACTTATGACCCAACCTTCCAATACGAATTGGCTGTTATCTTGCATGATGGTTTGCGCCGTATGTATGTGGAACATGAAAACGTGTTCTACTATATAACCGTGATGAACCAAAACTACGCTCACCCTGCTATGCCTGCGCGCAAAGGCATTGAGCAAGAAATCTTGAACGGTATGTACTTGCTGCAAGAAGGCGGTAAGAGCGACAAGAAAGTTCAACTGTTGGGCTCTGGCGTGATTCTGCAAGAAGTGCTTGCTGCTGCTCAATTGTTGAAAGATGACTTTGGCGTTGAATCAAACGTATGGTCTTGCCCATCGTTCAACCAAATGCACCGCGACATCATGGAAGTTGAACGCTTCAACCGTTTGAATCCAACCAAAGAACAAAAAGTTCCATTTGTTACACGCCAATTGCAAGGTCATACTGGTCCAGTTGTAGCATCTACCGACTATGTTCGCGCCTTTGCTGAACGCATTCGCCCAGGCATCCCTGCTGGTCAATCGTTCACTGTGTTGGGTACTGATGGCTTCGGTCGCAGTGATAGCCGTGTTAACTTGCGTAAATTCTTTGAAGTGGATCGCTACAACGTTGTTGTTGCTGCATTGAGCGGTCTGGCAAAAGAAGGCAAAGTTGATGCGAAAGTTGTTCAACAAGCCATTGAGAAATACGGTATTGACGCTAACCGCGAAGCCAGCTGGAATCTGTAATTAGCGTTTTATTCAGGCAGCCTGAAATAATACTTTCAGGCAGCCTGAAAACCGTTTTTCATTAAAATAGACTCATTCAAGGAAAACTCATGAGCATTGTAGAAATTAAAGTCCCCGATATTGGTGGGCACGATAATGTAGATGTGATTGCCGTTGAAGTTAAAGCGGGCGACACCATCGCATTAGATCAAACTTTGATTACACTGGAAACAGACAAAGCCACTATGGATGTGCCTGCTGATGCAGCTGGCGTAGTGCAAGAAGTTAAAATTAAAGTAGGCGATAAAGTTTCCGAAGGTTCGGTGATTTTGACTGTTGAAACAGGTGCTGCCGCTGCTGAAGCGCCTGCACAAGCTGCGCCTGCTGCTAAGCCTGCTCCTGCACCAGCAGCCGCTCCTGTTCCTGCGGCTAAACCTGCTCCCGTGGCAGCTGCGGTATCTTCTGCAATCAACGAAACAACCTTCTCCAAAGCACACGCCGGTCCTTCAACACGCAAATTGGCACGCGAATTGGGCGTGGATTTGGGTTCGGTTAAAGGCTCTGGTCAAAAAGGCCGTATTACTGCGGAAGACGTTAAATCATTCGTTAAAGGCGTGCTGCAATCCGGCGCAGGCGCTTCTTTGGGCGGCGGTTTGAACTTGTTGCCATGGCCAAAAGTGGATTTCAGTAAATTCGGCGAAGTGGAAGTTAAAGAGCTTTCCCGCATCAAAAAAATCTCTGGTCAAAACTTGTCTCGCAACTGGGTAATGATTCCTCATGTTACCGTGAACGAAGAAGCGGATATGACCGAGCTGGAAGAATTCCGCAAAGCATTGAACAAAGAATGGGAAAAAGCAGGTGTGAAAGTGTCTCCTTTGGCATTTATCATCAAAGCATCTGTTACTGCGCTTAAAGCATTCCCTGAGTTCAATTCTTCTTTGGACGGCGATAACTTAGTATTGAAAAAATACTACAACATCGGCTTTGCGGCGGATACGCCAAACGGCTTGGTTGTGCCTGTAATCAAAGATGTGGACAAAAAAGGCTTGAAAGAAATCAGCCAAGAATTGACTGAATTGAGCAAAAAAGCCCGCGAAGGCAAATTGAAACCGCAAGAAATGCAAGGCGCTTGCTTCACCATTTCTAGCTTGGGCGGCATCGGCGGCACAGGCTTTACGCCAATTGTGAACGCGCCAGAAGTTGCCATTTTGGGCGTGTGCAAATCGCAAATCAAACC
>CAUQDE010000084.1:0-6846 GCA_963516425.1 uncultured Kingella sp. | reverse complement strand
CGTGCTGAAACACCGCGAAACCTATGAAATCATGTCTGCCGAAAGCGTGGGCTGGGCGGCGAATCGTTTAACCTTGGGCAAGCTCTCGGGGCGCAATGCGTTCAAAACCAAATTGCAAGAATTGGGCATTGAATTGGGCAGCGAAGAGGCTTTGAACGCAGCATTTGCGCGGTTTAAAGAGCTGGCAGACAAAAAACGTGAGATTTTTGACGAAGATTTGCACGCGTTGATTTCGGATGAAATGTCCAATTTGGCGCCAGACCGTTATAAATTCATCTCGCAACGCATTGTTACCGAAACGGGCGAGCCGCCCATCGCGCAGATTGTGTTTAGCGTGGATGGCGTGGAACAACACGCCAAGGCGACGGGTTCTGGGCCTGTTGATGCGGTGTTTAAAGCGATTGAAAGCGTGGCAAACAGCGGCGCAACGCTGGAATTGTATTCGGTGAACGCGATTACCAAAGACACGGAAAGCCAAGGTGAAACCACGGTACGCTTGTCTAAAAATGGCAAGATTGTGAACGGGCAGGGCGCGGATACCGATGTGTTGATTGCGACCACGCGGGCGTATTTGTCGGCGTTGTCTAAATTGGACAAAGACGCGAAAGTGAAAGCGCAGGGGATTTAGTTCTGTGATAGAGGCAGCCTGAAAATGAGTTTCAGGCTGCCTTTGGTTCTTTTTACTTTTACGTGAGCAATACCCCAATCGCAAACAGCGCATTCACCACAAAATGCAGCATGACCGCCGCGCCCAATTCCGCGCCTGCTTCGGCTTCATTGCGGGCGGCTGCCACGCGGCGGGCATGGCGCAGAATCATCGGCAGCGCAAGCAGCCACAGCACACTTTGCCACGCAAGCTCAGCATACAGCGCGTAACACGCCAATCCTGCCAGTAATAACACACGATGCATTTTCAGGCTGCCTGAAAAGCCAAGTTTATTTGCCAACGTGTGTTTGCCCGCTGCCAAATCGCTGGATAGGTCGCGTATATTGTTGATATGCAACACATTTGCTGCCAGTAATCCACTTCCTGCGGCGGGCAGCAACACGGGGGCAGGCAGCGTGTGCGTTTGCAAATACACATTGCCGCACACGCCCAGCAAGCCAAAACTCAAAAACACCGCCACTTCGCCCAAAGCGCGATAGCCATACGGTCGCCGCCCCAAGGTGTATGCCAACGCTGCCGCAATCGTCAGCGCGCCCAGCAGCAAAAACACCAGCCAATCGCGCCAGCCATGCAAACACACCAGCAGCAACGCCACGCCACTTGCCGTTGCCGTCAGCGTAGTCGCCACCAGCCACCGCCGCACCACCGCCGCGTTCAACTGCCCTGAAGCTACTGCCCGCGTGGGCGCATTTTGGCTGCGATTGGCATCTGTGCCGCGCAAGGCATCGCCGTAATCGTTGGCGATATTGGACAAAATTTGCAGCAGCAACACCGTGAGCAGCGATAGCGCAAACGGCAGCCACGCAAACGCGCCCATTGCCGCTGCCAGCGCGTGCGCCGCCAGCACTACGCCCAGCGTGAGCGGCAAAGTGCGCGGGCGAATCAATAGCCATAAAGCCATTATCTGCATTTCTTTTGTATTCCTTTTGCATCAAGGCGATATGTTACAATCCGCCCGTTTTTTTCAGCCGAAACCGCGTTTCAGGCTGCCTTTAAACTCAACGTAAATCCAAAATTGTACTGCTGTATATACAACAAGCGCGGTGCCATTTCCCGCCAGCCCACAATAGGCAGCCTGAAAATGCGTTTCAGGCTGCCTTTTTGCTATGTGGCAGCCTGAAATTAAAGTCTAAACTCACATTCCTCCTCCTTTTGGTGTACACTCATTATTTTCAACCGCCTAGATAAAAGGAGTTAATCATGGCAACTTTCCGCAAAACCCTTATCGTCGCCGCGCTTGCCAGCGCATTTGCCGCCCCCATCGCCCAAGCCGCGCCTGTGTTGGGCGATGGCAATCCCGCCACGCCCGAAACCGTTTCCTTGAAAACCGCCAATTCTTGGCTGGAAATTGATGCCGCCGCGTTTGGGCGCAATTTGGAAGCCGTCAAAAAAATGCTGGGCGGGAAACAAAAAATTTGCGCCGTAATCAAAGGCGATGCCTATGGCAACAGCATTGAATTGTTGATGCCGCAAATCATTAAACACAAAATCCCTTGCGTGGGCATCACCAGCAACGATGAAGCCCGCGTGGTGCGTGCCAGCGGCTACAAAGGCACGGTGGCGCGGCTGCGTACCACCACATTAGGTGAAATTGAAGACGGCTTTCAATACAACATTGAAGAATTGTTTGGCAACCTGAAAGCCGCCCAGCTTGCCGATGCTGCCGCTGCCAAACGAGGCAAAAAACTCAACATTCACCTTGCGCTCAACGCAGGCGGTATGGACAGAAACGGTTTGGCATTAGACACCGAATCGGGCAAAGCCGATGCGCTGGCGATTGCCAAGCTGCCGCATTTGAACATTGTCGGCATCATGACGCACTTCCCTGTTGAAGACGTGGCAGACGTGAAAAAAGGCGTGCAACGCTTTGATGAACAAAGCAAATGGCTGATTCAGGCTGCCAAATTAGACCGCAGCAAACTCACCCTGCACACCGCCAATTCGTTTACCACCGTTGCCGTGCCCGAGGGGCGGTTTGACATGGTGCGCCCCGGGGCATTGCTGTATGGCGAGCCGATTGGCGGCAAACAGTTGGAATATGTGATGGCGTTTAAATCGCGCGTGGGCAGCGTAAACAGCTATCCCAAAGGCTCGACGGTGGGCTATGACCGCACGTTCACGCTCAAACGCGATTCGCGCTTGGCGAATTTGCCCTTTGGCTATTCGGATGGCTACCGCCGCGCGTTTACCAACAAAGGGCACGTGTTGATTCGCGGGCATAAAGTGCCCGTGGTGGGCAAAATTTCCATGAACACCACCATGGTGGACGTAACCGATTTTCCCGACATCCAAGCCAATGATGAGGTGGTGATTTTTGGTAAACAGGGCAAGGCGGAAATCAAACAATCGGAGATTGAAGAGATTGCCGATGTGTTGTTTGCCGATATTTACACCATGTGGGGCAATTCCAACCCGAAAATTTTGAAGAAATAAGGGAATGCATTAAGGCAGTCTGAAAACGAGCGAAGCGAGTTTCTGCCAAGCTAAAACGCAAAGGCAGCCTGAAAACGCCATAAACACGTTTTCAGGCTGCCTTTTTATGCGCGCCAACCGTTTATTTTTGATTGGCTTTGATGATTTCTTCCAACTGCGGCAACGGCGCAAAGCCGCTTTGCACTTGCCCATTGGGGAACACAATGGTGGGCGTGCCGTTAAAGCCAAAACTTTCGCCCAGCGCAGTGGTTTCGGCGACATGGTTGGCGCATTCTGCAACGCTGGCGGGCATTTTGCCCTCGCGCATCCATTCAATCCAAGCCTTGGTGGCATTGGGCTGGCACATAATCTGCACCGATTTGCGCGCCGCGTCGGGATGCAGCTGCGGAATCGGCATCATAAAGTTGTAGATGGTGATGTCGGTCATTTTGCCAAATTCGTGTTCCAGTTTTTTGCAGAATGGGCAATCGGGGTCGGAGAACACCGCCACTTGCAGCTTGCCGTTGCCGCGCACTTCTTTGATTGCTTTGTCAAACGGCAGCTTGTCGTAATCAATCTTGTTCAACACGGCTTTGCGCTCTTCGGTGAGGCTTTTGCCATCTTGGGTGGAAATTAAATCGCCCACCAGCATATATTCCGCGCTCGCGTCCACATACACTAAGTTTTTGCCGTTTACCACCACTTCATACCAGCCTGCCACGGGCGCGGCGGCGATTTCTTCCACTTTCAATTTGCGGTCGGCATAACGCGATTCCAGCTTGCTGGTGATGGTTTTTGCCACATCATCGGGCACATTTTTATTGGAAACGGCGGCGGCTTCTGTTGGTTTGGCTGCCGCAGAGGCGGCGTGGGCGTGTGCTGGGGCGGGTTTGCCATTTGCCGCAGGGGCTTCGCCGCAGGCTGTCATCGCTAAAACCACCGCAGCGGCAAGGGTTGAACGAAATTTCATGTGCTTTCTCTCGGGTGAATAAAAGGCGCGTAATATAACCAATAAAACAAGCAAATAGCAAATAGATTTGCTCAAAATATAGTGAAAATATATTTTAAGCAGCCTGAAAATGTGATTGAATACAGTGCCATCATTTGTGCCACGCTAACGGCGTTTCAACCTTCGCTGCGCTACGGTATACCCCTTTATACCCAAATCAAAGATTTGGACAAAGGGGCAAGGCTGCCTCTGATGCCGTGCCATCCTTTTTATTATCCACAGAAAGCCCGCCATGACTCCCATCCTCGTTTTTGATATTGAAACCATCCCCGATATTCCCAGCATCCGCCTGCTCAACGAACTGCCCGATGCGCTATCCGACCACGAAGTCGCCGAATTTGCCTTCCAGCAACGCCGCGCTAAAACGGGCAGCGAATTTATGCCGCACCATTTGCAGCGCATCGTTGCCCTTTCCTGCTGCTTGCGCTGGGGCGACAAAATCCATATCGGCACGCTGGGCAAGCCAAACAGCGATGAAGACGAAATCATCGCCGAATTTTTTAAATTGATTGAAAAATACACGCCGCAGCTGGTGAGCTGGAATGGCGGCGGCTTTGATTTGCCTGTGTTGCATTATCGTGCGCTGGTGCATGGCGTTGCCGCGCCGCGCTATTGGGACATGGGCGAGGGCGATTTTCGCGACAGCCGCGATTTTAAATACAACAATTATTTGAACCGCTACCACACGCGCCATTGCGATTTGATGGATTTGCTGGCGATGTACACGGGGCGCGCCAATGCGCCGCTGGACGATTTGGCGAAAATGTGCGGCTTCCCTGGCAAACTCGGCATGGATGGCGGGCAGGTGTGGCAAGCCTATCAAAACGGCGAGATTGAAAACATCCGCGATTACTGCGAAACCGATGTGGCGAATACTTATTTGGTGTATCAACGCTTTCGCATGATGACGGGCGCGCTTTCGGGCGATGAATACGAAAACGAAGTGGAAAAGCTGCACGAATATTTGTTTTCGCTGTCCGAAGATAAGGAACATTGGGGCGTGTTTTTGGATGCTTGGGGGTAGGCAGGCTGAAAGGGCGGTTTGCTGGGGTTTGATTGTTTTCAGGCTGCCTATTGATACGAGGCAGCCTGAAATCTAATAGGGAGTAGGGTGTGAGCCGCAGGCACGCACGCGGGATTGGATTGAGAACGTGTAAACCGCTACATAAGCTAATCGTTTGATGTGCTGCCAAGCAGTTTTTACTGGATGGATTGGTTTCAGGCTGCCTAATTCAACACGACTGTTTAATGCTACTGCCCTTTCCCCTACGTTCAGCCGAACGGAGCATTCTTTTTTCGGAAACAAGCGTGCGCTTGTCCGACGGCGCACGAAGTGCGACTAGTTCGCACGCGCCGAAAAAAGGATGCGGAGTGAGGGAAGTCTGCGAAGCAGACCTGCACGTCGGGGTCGTCTTTCTTTGCTTACTTTCTTTGACAAAGCAAAGAAAGTAAGTCGCCTGCGCCGCGATAAGGCGTAAAGGTCAATCCATCATCAACACCAATCGAAGCACACACAACGCTTTTCAGGCTGCCTATTGTTTACTGCATAAGGCAGCCTGAAAACCGTTTGGCGCAGTCAAAATAAAACGCAACGATTGAACGCGGGCGCAACCGTTAGGCAGCCTGAAACACCTGCCCCGCGCTCCTTACGGCTTGCTGGCAAGCCGTGCGCTGGCAAAAAATAGTGGCTAAATGGCTTTTAGCTTCGTCACTCCGCTGCGCTACGCAGGCTGCCTATTGATGACGAGGCAGCCTGAAATTTATCTTGCCAACGTTTCCCATTTTCAGGCTGCCTCACCCTACGCCATCGCAAGCAACCCAAGCATTTGCGCTATAATCGCCCCCTTTTGTTCACATCGGCAAACACCATGACCCACATCCACATCATCGGCATCGGCGGCACATTTATGGGCGGACTCGCCGCCATCGCCCAGCAAGCAGGCTTCAAGGTAACCGGCTGCGACGCCAAAATGTATCCCCCCATGAGCACCCAGCTCGCATCGCTCGGCATCGGCGTACACGAAGGCTTTGATGCCGCGCAGTTGGATGACTACCGCGCTGATGTGTATGTGATTGGCAACGTTGCCAAGCGCGGCATGGAAGTCATTGAAGCCATCCTCAACCGCAATCTGCCCTATATTTCAGGGCCGCAATGGCTCGCCGAAAACGTGTTGCGCCAGCATTGGGTGCTCGCCGTGGCAGGCACGCATGGCAAAACCACCACCGCGTCCATGCTTGCGTGGGTGCTGGAATACGCGGGCTTGGGCGCGGGCTTTCTGATTGGCGGCATCCCGCAAAACTTCAACGTTTCCGCCCGCCTGCCGCAAAACGAATCACCGTTTTTTGTGATTGAAGCCGACGAATACGACACCGCCTTTTTTGACAAACGCAGCAAATTCGTCCACTACCGCCCGCGCACCGCCATTCTCAACAATCTGGAATACGACCACGCCGACATCTTCCCCAATCTCGCCGCCATAGAAACCCAATTCCACCACCTTGTGCGCACCATTCCCAGCGAAGGCTTAATCATCGCCAACGCTCATTCAGGCAGCCTGAAAACCGTGTTAGACCAAGGCTGTTGGACACCCATTGCCCCCTTTGGCGACAACGCCCATTGGCAAGTTGCCAACGTGCAGCCCAGCGGCGCATTTGACGTGCAATATCAAGGCGAAACCGTTGGGCACATCGCATGGGATTTGCTCGGCGACCACAACCGCCTGAACGCCCTAGCCGTTATCGCCGCCGCGCAACACGT
>CAUQDE010000083.1:0-6849 GCA_963516425.1 uncultured Kingella sp. | reverse complement strand
TGCTGAACGCGGGCAAATCGCCGTTGCAAATGTCGCTGGGCAGCGGCTTGTTCGCCCTTTCCGCGCTGATGAGCGCGCTGTTTTTCGTGCTGAACAACCAATTTTCCAAAGGCATGAACGCGCTGCCGCTCACCACCGTGCAGCTCGCCTGCGCGGGCATCGTGTGCGGCGGCTATTCGCTGGCGTTTGAAACATGGCATTTCCCGCTTTCCGCCGCCAGCTGGATGTGGCTCATCATCGGCATCGTGGTGATTACCAACACGCGCTTTTTGCTGCAAACGCACGCGCAAAAAATCTGCCCGATTGGCAACGCGGCGATGATTATGGTGCTGGAACCTGTGTGGACGTTGCTGTTTAGCGTGTTGCTTTTGGGCGAACAATTGTCGTGGGAAAAAGCGACGGGCGGCGCGTTGATTATCACGGCGTTGCTGCTGTATCGCCTGCCGTTGCGCCAATGGCACCAGCGCAAGGATTGACATGTTTCTTACTAGTGTTATACCATAACGTTTTATCTACCAAGGAGTATGGCATGAAACAAGGCGTTCATCCGGAAAACTATCGCACCGTGCTGTTTTACGACAGCAGCGTCAACGAGGGTTGGCTTATCCGCTCGTGCGCGCCCACCAACAAAACCATGCAATGGACAGACGGCAAGGAATATCCCGTATTTATGCTGGATACCTCATCGGCATCGCACCCTGTTTACACGGGCAAGCAGCGCGAACACAACAAAGAGGGGCGCGCCAGCCAATTCAACCAACGCTATGCGGGCATGATGTCTGCGCTGAAAAAGGAGAAATAAGATGCAGGTGTTGTCATCGCTCAAAGCGGCGAAAAACCGCCACCGTGATTGCCAAATCGTGCGCCGCAAGGGCAAGGTGTATGTGATTTGCAAAAGCAATCCGCGATTTAAGGCGCGGCAACGGTAAAAGCTGTTTTCAGGCTGCCTTTGATGATTAAGGCAGCCTGAAATCTTGTGCGTGAGGAAAAATAGGCTGGATAATCCTTGAACTCATCGTGCTGATTGAGCGATTACCCGATTTCAACAACACGAAAGCCGCGCAAGAAACCGCCCGCCCATCTTGCCCAATCAACCAAGCCAGCATAAAGGCAGCCTGAAAACAAGCATTTGCTCGTTTTCAGGCTGCCTTAACTCATGAATCGCCAACGTCAAATCAACTGCTCGCCCCAATGCAGTTTCTGCCGCAGGGTTTTGTAATACTGATAGCTGCTCGGGTGCAGCACGCGCAGTTCGTTGTGATAGCGGTGGATGATGATTTCGTCCATGTTTTGGATGTCCACAAACGATTGCCCGTCGTAATGCACCCGCGCGTCGCCCGCTTTGGTAATCAAAATGCGGATTTCGTTGGCATCACCAATCACAATCGGGCGGTTGGTCATGGATTGCGGGCAAATCGGCACCAGCGTGAGCGCGCGGATGGCGGTTTGCAAAATCGGACCGCCCGCCGCCAGCGAATAGGCGGTTGAACCCGTGGGCGTGGAAACGATTAAGCCGTCGCTGCGCTGGGTGCAAACAAACTGGTTGTTGATAAACACTTCAAATTCAATAATTTGACCTGCGCCGCCGCGCGAAATCACCACATCATTGAGCGCGATGCCGTGATAAATCGCTTCGCCGCCGCGCTGCGCGCTGGTTTCCAGCAAAATGCAGTCGTCCGCCAAATAATCGCCCGCCAGCATTTTGCTGAGTTCTTCCACCATGTTTTCGCGCGAAACTTGGGTTAAAAAGCCCAGATGCCCTTGGTTAACGCCAATCAGCGGCACGCGATAGGGCGCGGCTTTGCGGGCGGCGGATAGGAAGGTGCCGTCGCCGCCGAGCACCAAAATCAGGTCGCAGTCTTGCCCGATGTTGTCGCTCACGGCGCAAAATTGCAGGTCGCGCTCGCTCACCAAGCCGTTGTCGGCACAGGGCTTGTCGATGACGATGGCGAGCCGCTGCGCGTGCAAAAAGGCAATCAGGTCGTGGATAACGGGGGCGATGTCGGGGGTGTTGGGGCGGGTGAGGATGCCGATGCGGTGGAATTTGCTGGGGGTCATGGTGTAAAGGTTTTTTGGGAAGATAAGGCAGCCTGAAAACGGGGCGGCGTGCTGATGAAACGGGCTGCGCTTGTTTTGGCTTCGCCGAAACTCACTTCGTGCGTTTTCAGGCTGCCTTGGGATTGAACAAAGTATTTAAACCGGAGGCAGCCTGAAATCCAAAAGCTTGAAATCCAAAATGGAACGGCGGCGGCTCGCTGCCAACCGGTTTATTCAACAGAGTATGACTGTTTTGCCAAGATGTCGGCGAGCCGCCGACGCTCCATCCGTTGCGCGTTATACAAAGGATTCAACAAAAGGCAGCCTGAAATGGCTGGCAAGCCATCCGTTTCTGTTTTCAGGCTGCCTCAAATAAACGGACTCGCCTTCACCAAACACGCGATATGCGCCTTCGCGCTTTTGGCAAGGCTGGTTAATTTGTAGCCGCCTTCCAACACCGAAACGATGCGCCCTTGGCTGTGGCGGTTGGCAATCAGCATGATTTTTTTGGTAATCCATTCGTAATCGGCTTCGGTTAGGTTCAGATGCCCCAAATCGTCGTTGCGGTGGGCATCAAAGCCTGCGGCAAAAAATATCATCTGCGGGCGAAAGCTGGCAAGGCGCGGCAACCATTGGGCGCGCACCACATCGCGAAACTCGTTGCTGCCATCTCCCGCTTTGAGCGGCGAGTTAATCACATTCGGGTTGCTGCCCGTAAACGGCACGCCGCTAAACGGATACAGCGGATGCTCAAACGACGACAACAGCATCACGCGCGGGTCGTCGCGGAAAATGTCTTCCGTGCCATCGCCGTGGTGCAAATCAAAATCCACAATCGCCACGCGCTGCAAGCGGTATTCAGCGATGGCGTGCATGGCAGCCACGGCAACATTGTTGATAAAACAAAAACCTGCGGCTTTATCGGCATGGGCGTGATGGCCGGGCGGGCGGATGGCGCAAAAGGCGTTTTTGGCTTGCTTTTTCATCACCATGTCCACCGCTTTGATGGCTGCGCCAGCGGCATGGCGGGCGGCGGCAAGCGTGTCGCGGCTTAAATAAGTGTCTTCTTCAATTTTCACCATGCCATTGCTGGGGATTTGGTTTTCCAAGCTGTTCAAATACTTGCGGGTGTGCACACGCGATAGCTGGATGTCGGTTACTTCGGGCGCTTCGATTTTTTGCAGCAAATGCCACAAGCCCGATTTGCGCAACACGCGCTCAATCGCTTCCAGCCGCTTCGGGCTTTCGGGATGCTCACCGTTCACAAAATGCGTGCGGCAAGCGGGCGAAAATATCCACGCGGTGCGCCCTTTAATCGCCAGCAGGCGCAACAATTTGGCGCGGGCAAAACGATATTGCCGCAGCACCAGCGCCACAGGAAAAACCAGCTTGCCGGGCAAACGGCTTTTCAGGCTGCCCGCAGCGCGCCGCAAGCGAATCCGCGCCCAACGGATGACTTTGCGGGCAAGGCGTTTCAGGCTGCCCAAACAGGCTTTGCCGCGTGAAACCAAGCGCATAGGATTAGGCACGATAGCGTTCGATTTCAATGCCCACTTCGCGCACATCGGGCAGCACGCCCGCCTTGCTCACGCGCAAACGCAGCTGCGGCGTGGGATAGTGTTCAAACACAAGCTGGGCAACAAATTCGGCTAGGCTTTCCAGCAATTTAAAATCGCAATCGGCAAGCTCTTGGCGGATAAGCTGGCACACTTCGCCATAATGAATGGTGTGTTCAATGTTGTCGTCTTGATGGCTGTTGGCGGGCAAAACAATGTCCAAATCTAAGATAAGCGTTTGTTTCTGCTGGCGCTCCCAGTCGTACACGCCAATGAGCGTGTCGGCTTTCATGCCGTGTAAGAAAATTTTGTCCATTTACTTAAAGTTCCGTTAAAATATGCGCGGTTTTTGTTATTGTAAACGAAAGGCGCGGTGTTTGTATGTTCTTATTCGCATTGATGATTGCGGTGTTGGCTTATCTAATCGGCTCTATTTCAGCCGCTGTGTTGGTGTCCAAAAAAATGAACTTGCCCGACCCCAAAACCTACGGCTCGGGCAACCCTGGCGCAACCAACGTGCTGCGCAGTGGCAACAAAAAAGCCGCCGCCTTTACCCTGCTGGGCGATGCGTTTAAAGGCTTGCTCGCCATCGGCTTGGCGCGCTGCCTGACCACATGGCTGAACCTGCCCGATTACACCGTGGGCTTGGCGGCGATTGGCGTGGTGCTGGGGCATATGTATCCCATTTTCTTCGGCTTTAAAGGCGGCAAAGGCGTGGCAACAGGCTTTGGCGTGATTTTGGCGATGTCGTTTTGGGCGGCATTTTGGGTGGCGTTGATTTGGGCGGGGATTGCGTTTAAGTTCAAAAAATCTTCACTCGCCGCTTTGATTGCCGCCGCGTGTGCGCCGTTTACCGCGTTTATCGTGATACAGCACCCCTATCATCCGAGCTGGGGCTGGTCGCTGGTAGTGGTGGGTGCGCTGGTCATCGTCCGCCACCGCGACAACATCAAACGCATGCAGGCGGGCAACGAACCCGATGTGGGCAACACCGCCGCCCCCGCGCAGCCCGCCAACCCTGTTGCGCCCGTGGCGGAACAAGAGCCTAAAACCGAACCTCAAAAAGTAGAACAAGTCGTTGTGCTGCAAAAAAACGCGCGACGATCGTAAACCGATTTTCAGGCTGCCTGAAAGCATTGTTTGGGCAGCCTGAAATCTATTTCGGCAGCCTGAAAACGCAGGCCGGGCATCCGCCCCATTCAATGACACACAACTCTCGATAACCACTAAGCAGTCTATAAAAAATGCAAAGCAAAACGCTCTCCCAATGGCTCGCCCATTTAGAAACCGCCCATCCCACCACCATCGACATGGGTTTGACCCGCGTAACCCAAGTAAAAAACGCGATGAACCTTGCCCCCTCCTGCCCCGTGATTATCGTGGGCGGCACCAACGGCAAAGGCTCAACCTGCGCCTTTTTGTCGCACATCTATGCCGCAGCGGGCTATAAAGTCGGCACGCTCACCAGCCCGCACCTGCTGCGCTTTAACGAACGCATCGCCATCAACAGCCAGCCCGTGAGCGACGAAGACATCGTTGCCGCGTTTGAACGCATTGAAGCGGCGCGCGGCGATGTGTCGCTCACCTATTTTGAATTCAACACCTTAGCCGCGGTGGATATTTTCAGGCTGCATCAAGTGGACGTGATGATTTTGGAAGTCGGCTTGGGCGGGCGGCTGGATGCCGTCAATGCTTTTGATGCCGATTGCGCCATTGTTACCAGCGTGGATTTGGAGCACCAAGCCTATCTGGGCGACACCGTGGAGCAAATCGCCAAAGAAAAAGCCGGCATTTTCCGCGCAGGCAAGCCCGCCATTTTCGGGCAAGACCCCGCGCCGCATTCGCTGGGGCAACACGCCAAAAACATCGGCGCCAAACTGTTGCAGCTCAACCACCAGTTTTCCTATCTCACCCGTATCGACAGCTGGCAATGGCAGGCCAACAACGGCAGCCTGAAAATCGATTTGCCGCTGCCCGCCTTGCAAGGGCCGTTTCAGTTTAACAACGCCGCCTGCGCCGTTGCCGCCGTGCAAATCATGCGCCAGCAGCTGCCCGTGAGCCACGAAGCGTTGGCGCAAGGCATCGCCCAAGCGCAAAACACCGCGCGTTTCCAAATCATCCAACGGCAGCCTGAAATCATTTTAGACGTGGCGCACAACCCGCACGCCGCCCGCGCCCTTGCCAGCAGCCTCAACGCCTTGCCCACCAAGCGCACGCTCGCCGTGTTCAGCATCCTTGCCGACAAAGACAGCGACAGCGTTATCAGCACCCTGAGCGGCAGCATCGACGAATGGTACATCGCCCCGCTCGATTTGCCGCGCGGCATGACGCTCACCGCGCTCACCGCCAAACTGAAAAAACACAACATCAAATACATCCGTCCGTTTAACACCATTCCGGCCGCCTACACCGCCGCCTTATCGCAAGTTACGGAAAATGATAGAATAATTGTATTCGGCTCGTTCCACACCGTAGCCGAAGTTTTAGGCAGCTTGCCCGCCCAAGCCGCCGCCGCATCATCAGAAAGACCCGTCAACATGAATCCAGAACCCCAAAACCAACCCGAACCGCAAAACCAAGACGTTTTAGACGAATACGAGCACCTGAAAAACAAAAACCGCCGCCGCCTAATCGGCGCAGGCGCGATTACCGTGTTGGCAGGGGGCTTGTTTGTTGCCGTCGCCAGCAACGGACCCAAAGACAACATTGAACCCAAAATGGCGCAACCGCAGCAGCAGCAGCAAAAAGTAACCACCGAAGTGTTGCGCCCCAGCGGCGTTGCCCCGCAAACCGCTTCCACCGTGCCCACTTTAACCGCCGCCGAAGCCAGCCGCCCTATTACGTCCAGCTCGCCCAGCACGCGCGTGAAGCCTGTGCCACCGTTGGCGCAAGACAACACCAGCGCAAAAACACGCACGCCAACCGCCACCCCCGCGCCCACGCTAGCCGATGCCGACAGCCAAGCCAGCCTTGAAGAGCAACGCCGTTTGCGCCGCGAAGAACAACGCAAAGCGCGTGAACAACGCCGCTTAGAGCAACAACAAGCGCGCGAAGAAGCCGCCCGCAAACGCGCCGAAGCCCGCGCCCGCGCCGAGCAAGAACGCATCGCCAAAGCCCGTGCCGATGAAATGCGCCGTAAACAAGCGCAAGAAGTAGTCGCCAAAGCCGAAGCCGAACGCACCGCCAAACAAAAAGCCGCATTGGAACGCGCCGCTGAGCAAAAAGCCGCTGCCGATGAAGCCCGCCGCGCCGAACG
>CAUQDE010000082.1:0-6870 GCA_963516425.1 uncultured Kingella sp. | reverse complement strand
TATTGAGCAGGGTTACATAAAAACCCGTTTGGCAGCCCATCGGGCTGATGTCCACGATTTTGTCGCTGTGGTTGCGCGACAGCTCCGCCATCAGGTGCTCCAAAGAATGCAAAGACGGCATTTCCATGTGGTCTTGGTTGGGCTGGCACACGCGCAAGTCGTATTTGTAGATGATGTCGCCGTGGTCGCCATCGGTTACGCAGGCAAGGCGCACATACGGCGCTTTCACTTTGGTGTGGTCTAGGTTGAAACTTTCCACGTTCATACGTTTTTCGGCAGTGATTTCGGTCATTTGGGGATTCCTTTGTGAAGTTGGGTAAAGGACGGATTTTACGCGAAAAGTGGGGTTTAGGCAGCCTGAAAACGCAAAACTGTTCAGCATCATGCCAAACGGTTTTTGTTGGATGGATTGGTTTGCGCTTCGCAAGTCGCCTTTGGTATCTAATCCCTGTTTTCAGGCTGCCTATCGTTGTTTACACAGAATAGGCAGCCTGAAACGCGCAAAATGGTTTTCAGGCTGCCTCAAACCGCTCCACCACCGCCCGCGCCACCATCTCCCCCGATTGCACCGCCGCTTCCAAAGTCGCAGGGTAACGCGGATGCAGCCAATCCCCCGCCAGCCAAATCGCATACCGATTCAGCCCATCTTGCGCAGGCACAACACGCCCCACCCGCGAAGCAATCGTCGCCCGCTTTTCCGTAATCGTCTGCCACGCCACAGGCTTGCCCACATCAGGGCACACCCGCAGCACATCGCCATGCACGCGCTGCGCCCATTGCAGCGGCGTGGCGCGGATGCGGTGCGACAAGCTCACCACCGCCGCAATCTCGTTCGCCCCCGTCAAACGGCGGCGGTCAATCAACCATTGCGCCGTGCCCTCGGCAAAGCCCGTCATCAGCGCAGGCAGCCTGAAAGCGCGTGCATATTTCAGATACACCGTTGTAATCGGGTAATACGTCAAATCCCTGATTGCCAAGCGCACCTCATCCCCCAGCGAAGGCGGCAACACGCTTTCCACATGATACGGCGCAGTCGCAATAATCGCCCCGTCAAACCGCTCGCCATCCACGCGCACCCCGCGATGATTATCCAAAAATACCCGCTTCACCCGCTGATTGGGCAGCCAAGCTGCCCCCTGCCGCTGCAAATACGCCACAATCGGCGCAGCAAACGCCCGCGTCAAATCCACCCGAGGCACAAAATAATCGCTCAACTCACATTTCGCCCACACTCCATCAGCCAACACATGACACAACACATTCAAACTCGCTTCCTCCAACGGCGTATTCAACGCCCCCCATACCATCGGCTGCCAAAATTCCAGCAACCACTTGCGCGGCACCCCCTGCCCCGCCAACCACGACAACACGCTTTGGTCGGGCAGATGCCGCTTATGATGCGCCTGCAAACGCTTCAACTGCTGCACCAACGCCATCTTTTCCCCCAGCAACGCATTTTCCCCGCGCAACAGCCCTGTGAGCAAATTCAACGGCGCAGGCAGCGACCAAGCCGCCTCAAAACGCAGCCCATCGTGCAAATACCAGCGCAACGGCTGATGAAAAAAACACCGCCGCCAATCCGCCCCCACCTTATCCAGCAGCCTGAAAACGCCCTGATACGCCCCAATCAACAAATGCTGCCCGTTGTCCAAAAACGAAAATTCATTGCTGGGCACGCCACGCGCCCGCCCGCCCGCCACGCGGCTGGCTTCATACAACGCCACATCCGCGTGTTCCACCAAATGCGCCGCAGCGGATAGCCCCGCCCAGCCTGCGCCAATAATGGCAATTTTAGGTTTAGATTTATTCATTATCATCCCATTTTCAGGCTACCTTAGGCGAGCCGTTATTTAATTAACATTTATTTCAATCGGCATAGGGTGTATGGCTTTGCCACACACCGTTTGTTAAGCATTGCTAGATAGAAACCTTTGCAGGTAGGTCGAGCATTTATGCCCGACGTTTTTAGGTGTAGTGTATTCTAAGTGTTGGGCATAAATGCCCGACCTACAACAACAGTTTTTACAATCGTTTCTGAATACCCAACAAGATTCCCGCCTGCGCGCACTACTGTCCGGAATAATTTTCGTACAATAAAATCCTTATAAATCATAAAAATAAATGCTATATAGAACCGTGCGTAATGCGCCCAACACCCCAAAATGGTGCTTAAAAGTAGCTTTTTTAAGGGTAAAACAGCATGTTGAAACAAAGGGATTTGCATAAATCATGCTGTTTTTAAATAAATTTTCTTCAAAAATTTATTCCGGACAGTAGTGCGCCTGCGCGGGAATGACGGCGGGTGGGTACGTTTATCGTGTGGCAAAGGTTTCAGGCTGCCTCAAATGGAGCGGCGATGGCTCGTCACCAAAATGTTGAATAAGCCAGCTATGTCCACCTTTCGCCGAGTTATTTTCAGGCTGCCTCCCCCAAAAGCAGCCTGAAACGTTGTTTGGTGTGGCGTAAATAAATGCGCTGATTAAGCGCGGGCTCGAGAGGGAGGCAGTCTGAAATGCTTACCCCGCGCCCCCTACGGCTTGCTTGCAAGCCGTGCGCTGGCAAAATTGGGGGCGGGGCAATGGCTGGATGAGGCGTTTCAGGCTGCTTTGGTGTGCGTGATAAGGCAGCCTGAAATGGCTTTATGGCTTAAACCCAAACAGCCATGTTTTCAGGGCGATGCGCATTTTGCGCGGGTTGGGGATGCGGATTTTGTAGCGTAACACGTTGGCGAGCCCGTCGCGTTCTATTTCTAGCAGCAGCGCGTGGTAGATGCTTGCCATGATTAGCCCTGCTTTTTGCGCTTTTTTGTCGGCGGGGGGCAGCAGGGCGATGGCTTGGCGGTAGGTGTCGCGGGCGCGGTTGAATTGAAATTGCATCAGGGCGGCAAATTGGGGCGTGGGCGTGGCGGCGAGGATGCTGTTTTCGGGTACGCCAAATTGGGAGAGTTCGTCTTGCGGCAGGTAGATGCGCCCCATGCGTGCGTCTTCGCCGACATCGCGGATGATGTTGGTCAGTTGCAGGGCAAGCCCGAGTGTTTCAGCGTAGCGCAGGGTGGTGTCTTGCGTGTAGCCAAGGATGCGGGCAATCAGCCGCCCGACTACGCCTGCCACGCGGTAGCAGTAGTATTGCAGGTCGTCAAAGGTGGCGTAGCGGCTGTGGTGCAAGTCCATTTCCATGCCGTTGATGATTTCGGCAAGCTCGTTTTCAGGCAGCCTGAAAGTGGGGCTGATGCTGCGCAGGGCTTGATTGACGGGATGCTCGGGCGCGGTGTTGGCTTGGAAGACTTTGGACAAATCTTGTCGCCACCATGCGAGTGTGGCGCGGGCGATGCTGGGGTCGCGGCTGTCGTCCACGATGTCGTCTAGCTCGCGGCAGTAGGCGTAGAGGATGGTCATGGCATCGCGTTGCGCGGGGGGGAGGAAGCGGAAGCTGGCGAGGAAGTTGGAATGGCTGGTTTGGGCTTTTTCGCGGCAGTAGTCTAGGGGTTGCATGGCGGTGGGCTTGTGTTTGGAGTGGGCGTATTTTAACGTTTTTTAACGGGCTGGGTTTGTTTACAATGCGTATTTTATGGCAACAGGGCAAGCGCATTGAGGCAGCCTGAAAGGGAGCTTATGGTTGCAATGCCGTTTTCAGGCTGCCTGATGATGGCGCGTGGGGATGGATAACATTTTGATAGATAACGAAAGGCAACAGTATGACGATTTATTTTCTCGGCGGCGGCAATATGGCGGCGGCGATTGTGGCGGGCTTGCATCGCGCGGGGCGAGCAGGCGAAGTGCACGTTACCAATCGCGGCGCAGCCAAGCGCGAAGCGTTGGTGGCGCGCTATGGCGTGGCGGTGTCGGAGAGGCAGCCTGAAATCGGCGCGGATGATGTGTTGATTTTGGCGGTGAAGCCGCAGGATATGCAGGCGGCTTGCGCGGATGTGCAGCCCAATGGCGCGTTGGTGATTTCGCTGGCGGCGGGGTTGAGCGTGGCAACGTTGTCGCGCTATTTGGGCGGCACGCGGCGGCTGGTGCGCGTGATGCCGAACACGCCTGCGCAGGTGGGCGAGGGCGTGGCGGGGCTGTTTGCCGATGGCGCGGTGAACGCGGCGGACAGGGCTGTCGCCGAAGCGATTATCGGCGCGTCGTGCCGTTTGACGTTTTGGCTGGACGATGAGGCGCAGATGCACGCGGTTACGGCGGTGTCGGGCAGCGGCTCGGCGTATGTGTTTTATTTGATGCACGCCTTGCAGCAGGCGGCGCAGGGTTTGGGCTTTGGCGCGGACGCGGCGCGGGCGTTGAGCTTGCAAACGTTTCGCGGCGCGGTGGAGCTGGCGGCGCAATCGGGCGCGGATTTTGTTGCGTTGCAAGACGCGGTTACCAGCAAGGGCGGCACGACGTTTGCTGCGCTGGAAACCTTCCGCCAGCGGGCTGTGGCGGAACATTTGCGCGAGGGGGTGAACGCGGCAGCGGCGCGGTCGGCGGAATTGGGGCGGGAATTAGGGTAGCGCGGTAGGCAGCCTGCGTAGCGAAACGGAGTGGCGAAGCTAAAACGCATCCATCAGATAAGAACCGCTTGGTATTGCGCCAAACGGTTTTGTGTTTTCAGGCTGCCTTTTTTGCTCATCCCCAATGGCAGCCTGAAATCTAATGGAGCGGCGACGGCTCGTCGCCCAACCGTCAAGTGATGTATTGAATGGCATTGCGCCGATTGCCACCTTGTCGGCAAGCCGCCGACGTTCCATTTTAGCTTCGCCACTCCGCTTCGCTACGCAGGCTGCCTGAAACGCGGTTTAGCAAATGTTTATCCGTAGGTCGGGCATTGATGCCCGACAAACACGAACATTTATATACGCCGCAACGAAAAACGTCGGGCATCAATGCCCGATCTACTACTGTTACATACGATGCTTAAACGCGGGCGCAAACATAAGCCAGCCTGAAACGCTTGCCCCGCGCCCCTACGGCTTGCTGGCAAGCCGTGCGCTGGCAAAAATAAGGCGGGATGCTGGCATGATGAGGCGCTTCAGGCTGCCTAAATGAAACATTGGCGACTCGCCGACATCTTGTTTACCAACTGCGCAATTTGGTTCAACACACTATTTGAGCGATGAGCCGTCGCCGCCCATTTTTGGCAGCCTGAAACCCGCCCCGCCGCCATGCTAAAATCGCCCCCTTTTTAACCTAACCTCATCCCCGAAAGCCGCCCATGCAAGACCCGCATCAATCGCTAGAAAACCTCGCCGCCCCCGCCACGCAGCAATTTATCGCGCAAGAACACGCCGCCACGCTGGCGCAATTTTGCCAATCGCCCGAATACGCCGCCCTGCGCGATGCCATCCTTGCCCAGCTTCAAGACGAACGCCAAATCCCCTTTTGCCAAGAACACCGCGCACGGATGTACCACTTCCACCAATCGCCCGAGTTCCCCAAGGGCGTGTATCGCGTGTGCACCGCCGCCAGCTATCGCGCGGGGCTGCCCGAATGGCAAACGCTGTTTTCGGTGGCGGATTTTGATGAGATTTTGGGCGACGATGTGTATTTAGACGGCGTGTCGCATTATGTGGAGCAGCCTGAAATCGCGCTGCTCACGCTGTCGCCTGCGGGTTCGGACGCGGCGTATACGGTGGAATTTAACCTTGCCACGCGCCAAATCGTGGAAAACGGTTTTCACTTTCCGCTGGGCAAAAACCACATCGCATGGCGCGATGAAAACAGCGTTTGGGTTTGCCCTGCTTGGGATGAACGCCAGCTCACGCCATCGGGCTATCCGCGCGAAGTTTGGCTGATGCAACGCGGGCAAAGTTTTGACGAAGCCCAAGCCATTTTCAGGCAGCATGAAAACGGCGTGATGGTGAACGCATGGCGTTATCTAGACCCGCAAGGCGCGCCGATTGATTTGATTGAATCCGCCACCAGCTTTTTCCAAAAAACCTACTACCAAATCAGCAAAACAGGCGAACCCCAGCCCCTCGCCCTGCCCAGCGATGCTGACATCGCGGGCTATATTGCGGGGCAACTGGTGGTGCAGCTCAAAAGCGCGTGGCATCGCGCCAACCAAAGCTACCCCGCAGGCAGCCTGATTGCGGTGAAACTCAACAAAGGCACGCTGGGCGCAGCCCAATGCCTGATTACGCCCAACGCCCAGCAAGCGATAGAAAGCGTGGAAACCACCCGCCGCTACATCATCGCCAACCTGCTGGACAACGTTTCAGGCAGCCTGAAAGCATGGCAATGGCAAGAGGGCGCATGGCAAGCCGTTGCCCTGCCCGATTTGCCACAAGGCGCGATAGAGCTTACCGACCAACCGTGGGGCGGCGACGTGCTGTACCTTGCCGCCAGCGATTTCACCACCCCGCTCACGCTCTACGCGCTGGATTTAAGCGTGATGGAATTGAGCGTGATGCGCCGCCAAGTCGCCCAGTTCAACGCCGAAGGCATCACCGTAGAACAGCATCACGCCCCATCCGCCGATGGCACGCCCATCCCCTATTATTGGGTGGGCAAAACCCCGAGGCAGCCTGAAACGCCCACGCTGGTTTATGTGTACGGCGGGTTTAACGTGCCCGAGCTGCCGCACTACATGGGCGCGATTGGCAAACATTGGCTGGAACAAGGCAACGCCTTTGTGCTGGCGAACATCCGCGGCGGCGGCGAGTTCACAGGCTGGCACGAAGCCGCCCAACGCCAACACAAACACAAATCGGTGGACGACCTGCTCGCCGTCGTCGCCCACCTTTGCCGACAAGGTTACAGCCGCGCCCAACGCATCGCCATCCAAGGCGGCAGCAACGGTGGGCTAATCGTTGCCAGCGCGTACACAAGGCAGCCTGAAAACATCGGCGCGATGATATGCGAAGTGCCGCTCACCGATATGCTGCGCTAC
>CAUQDE010000081.1:0-6926 GCA_963516425.1 uncultured Kingella sp. | reverse complement strand
TCAAGCGGTAAATGCTGGCAACAAACCGGCAATAGCACGCCACAAACTGCGCCAAGGTGGCGTTGGCAAAAACCCTTGCCCGTCCCTCAAAACTTTCGCGGTCGCGCACCAGCAGCCACACGCGCCCCTGCCCATCGCTTGCCAGCGCGCCCAATTCGCACCGCCCGAAGCATTCGAACGCCTGCCCTGTGGCGGTTTCCGTTGCCGTAACGGCTTGGTCGGGATAGCGGATAAAACGGAAATTCAGCGGCACGAAATCGTCTAAATAACCGTAAAGATTGCCTTGGATTTGCTCAATGGTCATGGTTTGGCGGGTGCGCGGGGAGGCAAGGGTAAAGCCGTCGCGGGCGAGAAATTGGAGCGGCTGGGCAAAATGGTTCATGGCGGTTTTCTTGGTTGGGGTGGCGGAAAGGCAGCCTGAAACCTTTGCAAAACGTAGCTCGGGCATTGATGTCCGACCGACAACTCGTTTTCAGGCTGCCTATGCAAATAGTGAATGCAGGTTCTCTACCCCTTGCCCGAAAGCGGGTTGAGCAGCGGTACGTTCAGTTCGGCAAAATCGCGCACATTGCGCGTTACCAGCGTGAGGTCGTGGCGGATGGCGGTGGCGGCGATGAGCGCGTCGTTGTAGGGGCGTTGGTCGGGCACGTGCAGGCGGGCGCAGATGCGGGCGGTGTGGCGGTCGATGGGCAGAATGCGTTGGTCAAAAGTGGGGATGACGGTGTCGTTCAGCCAGTGTTGCAGGCGCAGAAATTGGGCTTCGTCGCCTCGATGCCGCACGCGCAAAATGCCTTGTTCGATTTCCAGTAGGGTGATGACGGAAAGATAGCAGTCGTCAAAACTGACCGAATGCGTCCATTGTTCCAATGCAGCATCGGCTTGCCCTCGGCTGATTTTGCGGATTTCGGAAACTACATTGGTATCAAGCAGATACATTAGAACAGCTCCTCGCGGTCGGCAATGATGCAGCGCGGAAATTCCACGTCAATCAAATCGGCTTCGGGGTCGGCAAGTTTGTGCGCCAAGCTCTCTTTTTTGCCTTGTAGGTTTTGATACGCCGCATAGTTCATCAACACATAGGCAGGCTCGCCACGGTCGGTAATGCACACAGGGGCGGTGTCGCTCATGTTTTTGGCTTTGGCAACATTTTGGTTAAATTCGCGGCTGCTGATGGTTTGCATGGTCGTTTCCTATAATGTAGCAACGTTTGCACATTGTAGCTGATTGGCTGAAAAAGACAAGGCAGCCTGAAAACGGAATTATAGTTTTCAGGCTGCCTTGATTTAAATACAAGATGATTCCTACTCCTTCCAATATTTCTCCATCAGTTCAGCAGCAATTTTTTTAAATATTTCCAAATGCTGCTCTACTGCTTGACAAGCATCGTACAGCGGTTGAAAGGCTTCATCGTAATCAGGATATTCAGCAACCAATTTGGCTAATTCTAATTCCACTGGCAAAAAAATAATTCTATTTTCTTTTCCGTCTGCCACATATTGAAATCCTGCTTTTTCCAATTCGGGATATTTCTTAAACTGTTCTTCCATAAATCGTTTTGAATTTTTGGCATCGAGTGCAAAGAAATTTCGGTTAAAGCCAAAGCAAATTCCATATTGCGCAACTTTACCGTCATCATAACGTGCCAAACCAGACAAAACGCTTATTACAAGGTATCCAGCTTCCGTATCATAGTTTTTGGTTGATTTATTTTCTAACTCAAACCAAATAGCAGGGCTATCATTTTCTTTATTGCAATTCCGTGACCACACAGCAGTTTTTTCTTGAATTTTCTCGTACCAATCAGAAAATTCTTCATAAATCTTATCCCAAAAATCATCGTCCATTTGATAAGCCAATTGATAGGATTTTTCTACTGTTTCCCAATTATTCAACAGCAGTTGTCCCATTTCTATATCAATATGTTCCATTACACTATCCTTTAATTTAACAAGTTGAAATGTTGTGCCAGTTGCCTAAACAACACACGGTGGTAAGCAGAATGCCTTGGGCTTTCTGCCACAGTTTGCCGCAGCGCAGTGGCAACTTCTCGCCACGATAATAACAGCACGCTGTCAGCTAAATTTTTATCATAAGGTAACGCCTTATTGCGGGTTAAAAACAGCAGATGCTTATGTGCTGCGTGTTCATTTACCAATTTTTCGCTATATCGCCCGAGCTGACTGCCGCGTGTATCCACACTTTCAACAGCATTGATTTTGGCTTCAACAAACAGGCAAACATCTTTGGATTTAACGACAATATCCAAACGGTCGGATATATCGCTGTGAATATTCACTTCATTCAGCACGGCATAAGCCGTTTGTTGCAAGCTGGCTATCGTGGCATCTAGCCTGCCGCCACATTGGATAATTTTCAGCAAACGAATTAAAAAAGCCTTGCCTAATCCATGGTCGCCGCGCTCATCCATTAACCACCGCAACACCTTGCAGTTTTTCACTTCTAATTGCTCCAATTCGGCAAATTTCCAAATATTCATTGCCATGCCCGATTGGTAAAAAAGCTCATATTTTTCATTGAAATCAGCCACAAACTGACTAAACGCTATGCGGTTAAGGTGTACAACATGGTTGGGTTTTCGTTTAACCCATGTTTCAGGCTGCCTGTCGTAGCAGTTACGAAAATCAGCAAAAAAGGCGGTGGCTCGCTGCTTAAAATGGTTCTTTGTTTGCATTGCATTGAAATTGCTGAAATAGTCTTGCAGCGTGGCAATACCCATAATCTTTTACCCTAAATTCAAATTAGCAAAATGGTAGGTTGGTTTGAGAAAAAGGCAGCCTGAAACGGAAAAACCCGTTTTCAGGCTGCCTTTATGCTGCCGGATTTATTCCGCGCGGCTGAAAATTAGCGTGGCATTGGTGCCGCCGAAGCCGAAGCTGTTGGACATCACCGCGTTCAATTTCACGTTGCGATTTTCGCGCACAATCGGCAAGCCCTCCGCCTGCTCGTCCAGCGTTTCAATATTCGCGCTGGCGCAAACAAAATCGTTTTGCATCATCAAGATAGAATAAATTGCTTCGTTTGAGCCTGCCGCGCCGAGCGCGTGCCCCGACAGCGATTTGGTGGAGCTAATCATCGGCACGGCTTGCCCTGCAAACGCCTCGCGGATTGCGCCCAATTCGCGCGTGTCGCCCACGGGGGTGGACGTGCCGTGCGCGTTGATGTAGTCCACGCTGCCGCCGTGTTGCGCCAACGCCATTTGCATACAGCGCACCGCGCCTTCGCCCGATGGCTGCACCATGTCGTAGCCGTCTGATGTTGCGCCATAACCTGTTAATTCGCAAATAATATTTGCGCCGCGTGCTTTTGCGTGTTCGTATTCTTCCAGCACCAAAATGCTACCGCCGCCTGAAATCACAAAGCCGTCGCGGTTGGCATCGTAGGCGCGGCTGGCGCGCTCGGGCGTGTCGTTGTATTTGCTGGATAGCGCGCCCATCGCGTCAAACAGGCTGCTCATTTGCCACGACACTTCTTCGCCTCCGCCCGCGAACACGATGTCTTGCTTGCCCAGCTGGATTAACTCGGCAGCGTGCCCAATGCAGTGCGCCGAGGTGGAACAGGCGGAGCTGATGGAGTAGTTTACCCCTTTGATTTTAAACGGCGTTGCCAAGCAAGCGGCTACAGTTGAGCCCATGGTTTTGGTTACGGCATAAGGCCCGACGCGCTTGATGCCGCTGGCGCGTAACACGTCGGCGGCTTCCACTTGCGATGCCGATGACGCGCCGCCGCTGCCCGCCACAATGCCTGTGCGAATGTTGGACACTTGCGCTTCGGTTAAGCCTGCGTTTTCAATCGCTTCTTGCATGGCGATGTAGGCATAGGCGGGCGCGCTGCCCATAAAGCGCAGGATTTTTCGGTCAATTTTTTCTTTTAAATCAATGTTGATGTTGCCCGCCACGTTGGAGCGCAGCCCCATTTCGCGGTAGCTTTCGTCAAACGAAATGCCTGATTTTAGGTTTTGCAGCGATGCCAGCACTTCGCGGCTGTTGTTGCCGAGGCTGGATACGATGCCGATGCCGGTTACAACCACTCGTTTCATGTATGTCTCCTATCATTAAATAAGAAAAGGCAGCCTGAAAAGGAATTTTTGCGGTTTCAGGCTGCCTTAATCAACGCTATTTTCTGTCCGCTTTAAGGCGGGCGATTAGAAATCTTCGGTGCTGGTAAACAAGCCTACGCGCAAGCCGTTGCCTTCGTAGATTTTTTTGCCGTCCACGCTCATTTCAGCATCGGCAATGCCCAACACCAGCTTGCTGTTCATCACGCGCTTGATGTGAATGTGGTAGGTGATTTTTTTGTGTTTGGGCAACACTTGTCCGCTGAATTTGACTTCGGCACAGCCCAATGCACGCCCTCTGCCAGGTGCGCCTGTCCAGCCCAGATAAAAGCCCACCAGTTGCCACATGGCATCTAAGCCCAAGCAGCCCGGCATCACAGGGTCGCCGATAAAGTGGCAGCCGAAAAACCATAAATCGGGGTTGATGTCTAATTCGGCGATGATTTCGCCTTTGCCGTATTTGCCGCCTGTGTTGTTGATTTCAACAATGCGGTCAATCATCAGCATATTGGGCAGCGGAAGCTGGGCGTTGCCCGCGCCAAACAATTCGCCGCGCCCGCAGGCAAGCAATTCTTCTTTGGTGTAGCTGTTTTGTGGAGTGAAGGTGGTCATGTATTTTCCTTAATGCCGTGTTGGCGCGATAAGTATAGAATGTCTATTCTATTGCATTACGGCGATGGGCGCAAATTTCAGGCAGCCTGAAAATGGAATAACGCTCAACCCAAAAAGGCAGCCTGAAACGTATTTCCCATTTTCAGGCTGCCTTTCATGTTTACAACTGCACACGCAATATCCGCATATCCATATTTTCCCGCCCCCATTTGGTTTTATAAATCAGCCGCAAAATAAACGGATACCGCTTGCCGCAATAATCGCTCAAATGCTCCTCTTCCACCAGGCGGCTGCCCTGCGCCAGCTTCAACACATCGTTTGCATTGCTGATGCCCCAGCGGAATTCGGGCGGTTTCTCGCCCATTTGGCTGAGCGCATCGTGATACTGCGCCTTGCCCACCATGCGTTTAAACAGCGCGTCCATCACCACTTGCGTGTGCGGCAGTTTGCGTTGCACCATTTCAAAAAACGCTTTCACCTGCGCTTCGTCAAAATACATCAGCACGCCCTCAATAATCAGCAGCACAGGCTTGCCATGCGCGGCAACAGTTTGCGTCCAGCTTTCGTCAAACATGGACACGCCCAAATACACATTGCCCGATTCGGGCAACAGCATCCGCCGCACTTCAATCACCTCGGGCAAATCAAGGTCGTACCACGCGGTAACGGCAGGTCGCCCCATGCGCTCGTAACGCGCGTCCAACCCCGCGCCCAGCTGCACCACCACGGCATCGGGGTGTTCGGTGATAAACCGCGCCGCCATTTCGTCGAGCAGCCGCGCCCGCCCGCAGCAACCTACCTGCGAGGCTTTGGCTTTGGCGAAGGGGGCGAAGTCGTAATCAATCATGTTCAACATTCGCGCCGCTTCTTTGTCGCGCAGTAGTGCATCGTCTCGTTGATATTCCACCGCCTTTGCCCACAGCGGAATCAGCATGGTGGTGGACAGCACGGTGATGTCTTGGGGGGAAATTTTCTCGCTCATTTTGTGTCTCCTTGTTGGCGGGTGTAGATGGGAATGATTTGCGATTAGCAATATACACCTATGCAGTGGTGCGGGCAAATCTGCGCCATGCGCCCAAATGCAAAAGACAGCCTGAAAACGTCTGTTTCAACTTTTATTCCACAGTCTTTCAACCCGCGCCCTGATTATCCCGCCCCATTCCCCACGTATAATGCGCGGCATCCATTCCCTTTCCCAACTGTTTCAGGCTGCCTATCAAACACAGCAAAGGCAGCCTGAAACCCAACCCCAAGGAGTCCCCCCATGCAAAACATCGCCAACAAAGTCGTCATCATCACCGGCGCGTCCAGCGGCATCGGCGAAGCCACCGCGCTCAAACTCGCCCGCGAAGGCGCGAAAATCGTGCTCGGCGCGCGGCGCGAAGACAAGCTCAAAGCCATTGCCGACCAAATCAAAGCGGCGGGCGGCGAAGCGGTTTACCGCGTAACCGACGTGGTCAAACCCGAAGACAACGCCGCCCTCGTTGCCCTTGCCAAAGAAGCGTTCGGCAAAGTGGACGTGATTTTCCTCAACGCGGGTTTGATGCCCTCATCGCCGCTGTCCGCGCTGGGAACCGCCAACTGGAACGCGATGATTGATGTGAACATCAAAGGCGTGCTCAACGGCATCGCCGCCGTGCTGCCCGAATTTAACGCGCAAAAAAGCGGCCATGTGATTACCACCTCGTCCGTGGCGGGCTTGAAGGTTTACCCCGGCGCGGCGGTGTATTGCGGCACCAAATGGGCGGTACGCGCGATTATGGAATCGCTGCGCATGGAATCGGCGCAGGCGGGCACGCATATCCGCACGGCTACGATTTACCCCGCCGCCGTGCAGTCCGAGCTGGTGAGCCACATCACCGACGAGGGCACGTCCAAAGGCTACCGCGAGCTGTACGACAACTACGAAATCCCCGCCGAGCGCATCGCCGCGGTGGTGGCGTTCGCCATCAGCCAACCCGCCGACACCAATGTGAGCGAGTTCACCGTCGGCCCGACTACGCAGCCGTGGTAAGCGCGTAACACCGTTTTCAGGCTGCCTTGCCAACATCAAAGGCAGCCTGTAAGCCCATACCGATAAGGAGTAAAATAATGTCCAAGAAACAAACCGCAGGGCGAGACCATCTCGGCACGTTCGCCCCAAAATTCGCTGAGCTGAACGATGACGTGCTGTTCGGGCAGGTTTGGTCGCGCGAAGCCGAGCTTGCGCCGCATACGCGCAGCTTAATTACCATTGCCG
>CAUQDE010000080.1:0-6992 GCA_963516425.1 uncultured Kingella sp. | reverse complement strand
CTTGCCGAGCAGCTAGACAACACGTTGGTATTGCACGGCTCTGCCACCGATGAAAACCTGCTCACGCGCGAATACATCAACGAAATTGACGTATTCTGCGCCCTAACCAACGACGACGAAAACAACATCATGGCAGGCCTGCTCGCCAAAAACCTCGGCGCAAAACGCGTCATCAGCGTCATCAACCGCGCCCGCTATGTGGATTTGCTCACCGGCAACCAGCTGGACATCATCGTTTCGCCGCACCAAATCACCATCGGCAGCGTGCTCGCCCATGTGCGCCGCGGCGACATCGCCGCCATCTATCCCCTGCGGCGCGGCGCGGCGGAAGTCATCGAAGCCGTTGTGCACGGCGACCGCGCCACCTCATCGCTGGTGGGGCGGCGCGTGGACGAAGTCAAATGGCCCTCCACCTGCCACATCGCCGCCATCGTGCGCGCCGACGAAGTCATCATGGGGCGGCACCACGACCAAATCCTTGCCGACGGCGATAGGCTGGTGTTATTCGTTTCCCGCCGCCGCATCTCGCGCGAATTGGAAAAATTGATACAAGTGAAGATGGGTTTTTTCGGCTGATGATTTGTTTTCAGGCTGCCTTTGGAACGCGCATCAAGGCAGCCTGAAAAACGCAAACCAAGCCCATCCCAATATTCCATCCCGTTTTCGTTTCGCAAAAATCCGCCAACCCTTTTGAGCTTCGCCAAGCCCGCCAACCCGATTTCAGGCTGCCTCTTGCCGCCCATTCCCAACACCATGCCACCCATCCAATCCCCGCAAAACCCCCAGCTCAAACACCTCGCCAAAATCCTAACCGCCGCCAAACACCGCCGCGAACACCGGCAAGCCGCGCTGGAAGGGGCGCACCTGCTCGCCGCCTATTTAGACGCAGGCAACACGCCGCAGCAGGTATACATCCCCGAGCCGAAATTACGGCAGCCTGAAACCGCCGCGCTCGCCGCAAGGCTGCCTGAAAACCGCATCACCCCCGTCGCCCCCCATTTGCTGCAAAAAATCAGCAGCCTGAACCACGCCGACGACATCATCAGCCTCATCGCCCTGCCCTGCTCCGCGCCGCCCGCCCGCGAAGACTGCATCGTGTTAGACGCGGTGCAAGACGCGGGCAACGTGGGCACGGTGCTGCGCAGCGCGGCGGCCGCAGGCATCCGCCATGTGGTGCTGGGCGCGGGCTGCGCCGATGCCTATTCACCCAAAGTGTTGCGCGCGGGCATGGGCGCGCATTTTGCGCTCACGCTGCACGAGCGCGTGGATTTGCGCGACTGGCTGGCAGGCTACCCCCACCGCACGCTCGCCACCGCGCTGACGGAACACAACAATTTTTCGTTGTACGAATTGGATTTGCGCCCACCATCCGCATGGATTTTCGGCAACGAAGGCAGCGGCGTGTCGCCAGACATCCTTGCCGCCGCCGATGCCACGATCAAAATCCCCATGCAAGGCGCGGTGGAATCGCTCAACATCGCCCAAGCCGCCACCATCTGCCTGTTTGAACAAATGCGGCAACGCTTGGCAAGCGCAACAAAATAGGCAGCCTGAAAGCCTGTTGCATACGCCCTTTGGCGACGCGAGCCGTCGCCGATCCATTGTGATTTCAGGCTGCCTTTACCCCAGCGGGCAACGCCGTTTAACCACCCCGCAAACCCGCCCAAAAGTTGCCCCCGCCCGCAATACTCTCTACAATGCCCGTGTGCCGCCCGCTGCGGACTATTTTTATAACGAACGAAAGGACAACCCCATGAAACAAAAATTCACCTTAGCCGCGCTTACGATTGCCCTGTTTACCGCCCCCGCGCTTGCTGCGCCCACCGCGCAACAAGAGCAGCTCAACGAAGACTGCGCCATTGTTGCCAACATCGCCTTGGATTCTATGGGGCAGTTTCAAGCAGGCAAAAACCAATCTGCCGCGCTGAAAATGCTGCAACAAAAATACGTCAAACCCGCCAAACCCGAAGCGCAAAAAATGGTGGGCAACGTGGTGGAAGGCATCAACAATATGCTCTACAAACAACCCAAAGGCACGATTGAAATCGGCAAAACCGATGCCGAACGCCAAGACCACATGCAAGCATGGGCGGCGGCGGTTTACACCACTTGCATCAACAACGGCAAATAACACGGCTGCCCGCCATCAAAAAACGCCCGTCAAATGGTTTGACGGGCGTTTTGGCTTTTCAGGCTGCCTCAAACTGTGCGCGGCAAAGCCATGATGCGTTGCAAAAACAAAAAGCCCATGCGCGCGCATAGGCTTTTTTGATGGGCAAAACGGATACGGTCAGTTGCCGCCGCGCCGGTAATTGGGGCGCATCACCAAGGTAATATCGCCCGCTTTCGCCCATTCGCTCATTTTGTGAACCGTAACGCCCGCGCCGGAGGCAACGCCGTAAGAATCGATTACCCAGTCGTTGCCTTGCGCGTCTTTGCCGTAATACATGGCAACGTGATACACGTTGGCGAAATATTTGCCGCTTGTGCCCGCGCCTTCCGGCTCTTGTTTGGAATAGGCCAGCAAATCGCCGCGTTTAAATTCGTTGGTTTCATTGAGCCACACATCGCCGTTGGCAAAAAACCAGCGCACAACGCTGTAGGCCTGATGCGGCGGATAAACATAGGCGGTGGGATCGATGCGCTCGTTGGTGTCGCGCGCATAGGTTGAATGTTGATAATCGTAGCCTTGCAACACCAGATTGAGAAATGCCGAGCAGGTAATCGGATAGGGTTTTTGGTAATTTGCGCGCACGTTAAAAGTAAATTTGTCGTACACGGGCGAATGGCGCGATGCGTCCCAAATCAGCTCGTTGCCCGCATCGACAAAGGTTTGCGCGCGCGCCATTTGGCGTGCCACACCGTCCGCATCCACGGCGGTGCCGGGCGCGGTTTTGAAGCCGTAGGGCACCGCCCATTTGCCATCGGGCAAGGGAACTGCCATGCGTCCCAATCTGCTGTCGGGCAAGGTATCTTCGATGGTGAACATCATTCCCGCGCCATCGCTAACGCTTTCATGCTCTTTGGTGCGCACTTTGCCGCGCAATCCGTGAACAGACATCAGCTCAACGGTGGTGTCGTATTCGGCAATTTTTTCGGGTTGGGGTGTGGGAGTCGGCTGCGGAGCGGGGGCGGGCTCAGGCGTTGGAATCGGGGTTGGTTGCGGTGTGGGCGTGGGTTGTGGAGTCGGTTGCGGCGTGGGTTGGGGTATCGGTTGGGGGGTAGGCGTGGGGACGGCGGGGTCGGGTTGCTGCCCGTTGTTTTGATTGTTTTGGTCTGCGCCTTTGTTGTTTTTGCCTGTGATTAAAAGCGCTTTTGAATTGTCGCCGCTGCGGTGCCGTTTGGTGTCCACGCTGACGGATTTTTTGCAGGCGGTAAGTGCCAAAGCGCAGCTTACGGCAATGGCGACGGGCTTGGTAACGTTCATGATGGTGTTCTCCAAAAAATTAGGGGGAAAAGTGTGCAATCTGCGGCATAAGCGCGTTAGGCTGCGCTGGCGATGCTGTTTGCTGTTTTTGTTGCCATCAGAACGATAAGAAATTGGCGTACAAAAAATGGAAATGGGTATTTGGATGCAATAAGGCAGCCTGAAAACGGGAAACAGATTTTCAGGCTACCTTGGCTGCGTTCATCGCCAAAACGGCACGGCATGCGGGCAACTTCCCGGCTTCTCGGGCGCTAACCAACCGGCATGCTGTTTGAGAAAACAAAGGCTGGCGGAAAGCTGCGCTGTCGGCTTTTAATGAGCGGGCAAAAGGACTAGAATTCCGCTTGCAACACCCGATTGGCTTTAACTTTCAAGGAGAATGATGATGCGCAATATGAAAACCGCCGCACTGCTGTGCGCTGTCGTGTTGAATGCCTCTGCTTGGGCTGCACCGTTGGTAAAAACCCTGCCCGGCGACCTGACTTTGGAGCAGGCGCAGGCTGTGGTGAGGGCTTCGGTGCGCAAGGCGGAAGCGATTAAAGTGCCGATGAACATCGCCGTGATGGATGCGGGCGGCAACCTGAAAGCGTTTGCCCGCATGGATGATGCCTTTCTCGGCAGCATCGACATCGCCACCCGCAAGGCCAGAACGGCACGCTATTTCAATATGCCCACCCGCGATTTGGGCAAAGCGGCGCAGCCCGGTGCCGAGCTGTACGGCATTGAGGCGACCAACGGCGGCTTGGCGATTTTTGCCGGCGGCGTGTTGCTGGTCAACCGCTCCGGCGTGATTGTGGGGAGCATCGGCGTGAGCGGCGGCTCGGTAGACGAAGACGAAAGCGTTGCCAAAGCCGGCGCGGCCGCCCTGCCGGAACGGTAAACAACCGTTGCCATGCGTTGAAAAACCGCAGCCTGTATCACACGCAGGCTGCGGTTTTATGTTTTCAGGCTGCCCCTGCGGGTGAGGCAGCCTGAAAATTGGTCTAGCTCACGCCACAATCCCACGCTCCTTCAATTCCAACAATCCCGCCAAAACGGCATCGCGCTGTTTTTTTGCCTTTGCCATCGGCGCGGCGAGCACGGTTTCGCTTTCGCCCAAATCGATGAGAAACTGCAACATAACGCCCGCAACCGGATGCCTGACGGCGAAATCGGAATCCAACACGCCGCTTTCCAGAATGCGGCTTCGTTGGACGACAAACTGGTTTTCGTGGTTGATTGTGATTAAACGGGCGGGCACGCCCAAGCAGTAAAAATCTAAAAATTGGGCGCGCGAGATGTCCAAAGCCCAATCGGTGTCGGCGTAGAAATCGTTTTTGAAACGTAGAATTTCCCCGCTTAAACCTTGGATTAGGTCAAATCCCGTGTTGCTGATTTTCAATTTGCCGATTTTGCCTGCCAGCCGCACGTGTTTCAGCAGGGGCGTGTTGAAAACGGCGATGTCGCCCGTTTTCAGATTGTTTATCTCGATGTCTTCAAACACGGCGGGGCCGACCATGCAGTTCAGGATTTCGCAATCCGACAGCCTGATGTTTTTGAAACGGGATATTTTGGCGGCATCGTCTTGCGTGCCGATGCTGCAATTGTCGAAAACGCAGTGCGAGAGGGCTTTGTTTTCCATGCGGACGGGCGCGCGTTTGTCCAAGCTGCGTTCCATAAAGAAGCGGGTGTTTTTGATTTCACTGAACATGGTTGTTTCCTTATCGGGCGGTGTTTAGTTTTTCAGACGGCGTTTCGGGCTGCCTTTGATGCCGTCTGAAAGGCAGTCCGAAAAAGGTTTGACCGCTTTTCAGGCTGCCCGAAGCTGCCGCAGCAGGTAGTCAAACAGCGCTTTGGCGGCGTATTCGGCGTGTTCGCGGCGCACGGGGAAGTTGAAATAATAGCATTGGTCGGCGAAGTGCTCGCGGATGTGGGCGGGCAGGTCGTAGAGTTCGGCGTAGGCTTCGGCGATTCGGCGCACGGCGGCGGAGACGGTTGTGATGTCGCCATCGCGCTCGGTGATGTCGTAAAACAGGGCGCAGTGTTCGGCATCGAGGTTGGCGATGACAATCACGGGGTAGCGGTGGCGGGCGCAGTAGTCGTAGTGTTCGTTGTCGGCGCTGTTGCGGGTGAATTTCGGATGGGCATTTTCAGGCTGCCTTCCCGTCCAATTTCTTCAACACCGCTCTTACAGTTTTCACCCGCGTTCCCACATCCTCCATCACCGCCGTAACCCGCAATCTATCCGCCCCCGCCATGCGGTAATTCTTGTTGGACTGCATCAGCAGAATAATATCGGCGGGCTCAACACTAGTATGTTTGCCGAAAGTCAGCGTGAGCGCATCGGACGAGGCATCGATGGCGGTAATGCCGAGGCTTTTCGCCATTAACCGCAGGCGGTGGCTTTCCAGCAGGGTGGTTACGGGCTGTTCGGGCAGGCCGAAGCGGTCAACCAGTTCTTCGTGCACGGCGTTGATTTGGGCTTCGGTTTCGCAGGTGGCGAGGCGTTTGTAGAGTACCAGCCGCTCGTGGATGTCGGGGCAGTAGCCTTCGGGCAGCAGGGCGGGGCTGTGCAGCTTGATTTCGGTGGTTACGCCCAATGGCGCGTCCAAGTCGGGCTGGCGGCCTTTTTTCAAATCGCGCACAGCTTGTTTGAGCATTTCGGTGTAGAGGGTGAAGCCGACCTGTACCATTTCGCCGGACTGCCCTTCGCCGAGAATTTCGCCTGCGCCGCGGATTTCCAAGTCCTGCATGGCGAGACTGAAACCTGCGCCTAGTTCGTCCGCCGCCGCAATCGCGTCCAGTCGTTTTTCTGCGTCTTTGCTGATGTATTCGGGCGTGAGCAGGTAGGCGTAGGCTTGGTGGTGGCTGCGCCCGACGCGCCCGCGCAGCTGGTGGAGCTGGGCGATGCCGAATTTGTCGGCGCGATTGATGATGATGGTGTTGGCGTTGGGAATGTCTATGCCCGTTTCAATGATGGTGGAACAGAGTAAGACGTTGAACCGCTGTTGCAAAAAGTCGCGCATCACTTGTTCCAGCTCGCGCTCGCGCAGTTGCCCGTGCGCCACGCCGATGCGGGCTTCGGGCAACAGGGTTTCCAACCGCTCGCGCATGTTTTCAATCGTATCTACTTCATTGTGCAGGAAAAATACTTGCCCACCGCGTTTGAGTTCGCGCAACACGGCTTCGCGCACGCTGCCTTCGCTAAACGGTTTGACGAAGGTTTTCACGGCAAGGCGGCGGCTGGGGGCGGTGGTAATCAGTGAGAAGTCGCGCAGCCCTTCCAGCGCCATGCTGAGTGTGCGCGGAATCGGCGTGGCGGTAAGCGTGAGAATGTCCACGTTGGCGCGCAGTTTTTTCAGCTGCTCTTTTTGGCGCACGCCGAAGCGGTGTTCTTCGTCGATGATGACCAAGCCTAAATTTTTAAACGAAATATCGTCCTGCACCAGTTTGTGCGTGCCGATGACGATGTCCACCGTGCCGTCTGCCATGCCGGCGAGCGCGGCGCGGGTCTCTTTGCTGCTGTTGAAGCGCGAAAGCTGGGCGACTTTGACGGGGAAATCGGCGAAGCGGTCGGCGAAATTTT
>CAUQDE010000079.1:0-7000 GCA_963516425.1 uncultured Kingella sp. | reverse complement strand
CCGTGCCCTTTGCCTATTCCGTGCTGCTGCACCGCGCCATCCACAGCTTCTGCATCATGCTCCCCTTCGGGCTGGAAGCCGCGCTCGGGCTGTGGACACCGCTGATGGTGGCATGGCTGGTGTATATGTTTCTCGGGCTGGATATGCTCAGCGCCCAGCTGGAAGACCCGTTCGGCCGGCAAGACAACAACCTGCCGCTCGATTCGCTGGTGCGCCTCGTGGAGCGCGAAATCCTGACCGCGCTCAACGTCGCCCAAGTGCCGCCCGCCCTGCAACCGCATAACGGGCATTTGACTTAACCGCGCCAACCCAAAGGCAGCCTGAAAACGGGTTTATACGTTTTCAGGCTGCCTTAACATTCCCCCGCTCCGCCCCGCGCTATAATCCCCGCGCCAATCGGCAACCCAACCACCACGCTAAGGAGCGTTCCATGAAATCCGCATACGACATCCTCAATAACCCCTTTCTCAACAAAGGCACCGCCTTCACCCACGAAGAACGCCAACGCCTCGGGCTCACAGGACTCCTGCCCCACGCCGTGCAAACCATCAACGAACAATCCCAACAAGCCTATGCGCACTACAACCAAAAGCCCAGCCTGCTAGAAAAACGCCAATTCCTGATGGAAATTTTCAACACCAACCGCACCCTGTTCTACCACCTGTTCGGGCAACACATCGTAGAAATGATGCCCATCGTGTACGACCCCGTTATCGCCCAAAGCATTGAACAATATAGCGAATTGTTTGTGAACCCGCAAAACGCCGTTTACCTGTCGCCCGACAACCAAGCCGACATTGCCGATATTCTCACCCGCGCCGCCGACGGGCGCAACATTCGCCTCATCGTCGCCACCGATGCCGAAGGCATCTTAGGCATCGGCGATTGGGGCTGCAACGGCGTAGACATCGCCGTGGGCAAGCTGATGGTGTATACCGCCGCCGCAGGCATCCCGCCCGAAAGCGTGCTGCCCGTAGTGCTAGATGTCGGCACCGACCGCCAAGCCCTGCTGGATAATCCGCTCTATCTGGGCAACCGCCAAAAACGCCTGCGCGGCGAAGCGTATTACCAATTTGTCGATGCCTTTGTGAACGCCGCCGAGCGCGTGTTCCACCAACCCTATCTGCATTGGGAAGACTTCGGGCGCAGCAACGCCGCCAACGTGCTGCACACCTACCAAGACCGCATCGCCACCTTCAACGACGACATCCAAGGCACAGGCATCATCACGCTGGCCGGCATACTCGGCGCACTTGCCATCAGCAAAGAAAAACTTGCCGACCAAGTTTACGTTTGCTTTGGCGCAGGCACGGCAGGCTGCGGCATCGCCCACCGCGTCTATACCGAAATGCTGCACCAAGGGCTGCCTGAAAACGAAGCCCGCGCCCGCTTCTATCTGGTGGACAAACAAGGCTTGCTGTTTGACGACATGGATGATTTAACCCCCGAGCAATGCCCGTTTGCCCGCCGCCGCAGCGAATTTGCCAATGCCGCCGAGCTCACCAACCTCACCGCCGTGGTCAAAACCATCAAGCCCACCATCTTAGTCGGCACCTCCACCCGCCCCAACACCTTCACCCAAGAAATCGTGGAAACCATGACCGCGCACACCGCGCGCCCCATCATCTTCCCATTGAGCAACCCCACCAAGCTCGCCGAAGCCACCGCCGCCGACCTAATCACATGGTCGCAAGGCAAAGCCCTCGTGGCAACAGGCATTCCCGCCGACCCCGTGTTCTTCAACGGCGTGCACTACACCATCGGGCAAGCCAACAACGCGCTGATTTACCCCGGTTTAGGCTTAGGCGTACTCGCCGCCAATGCACGGCGCGTGAGCGATGAAATGATTTCCCGCGCCGCCCATTCACTCAGCGGCTTGGTGAACCCCGATGTTGCCGGCGCGGCGGTGCTGCCCCCCGTTGCGCAATTAACCGAGTTTTCGCAAACCGTGGCGCGTGCCGTGGCGCAATGCGCGTTGGAGCAAGGGCTGAACCGCGAACCCGTTGCCGATATTGGCGCGGCGATTGATGCAATTCGCTGGACGGCGGAATATCGCTAATCACGCTTAATGCTTGATTAAAATAAAAATAAGATAGGGCGGCAATGTTCGCCGTGTACGAATCGTACATAAAATGCGTTTCAGGCTGCCCTTAGCGTGTTCTAGGGCAGCCTGAAATTTAAATAACGGAGCGGCGACGATTGATTGCCAGATGGTGTGTCCGACAGGGTTTTGCGGGGTGGCAACATCGGCGGGCCGCCGAAATGCCATCGGTTACCGGTTTTGCATAGATTTCAGGCTGCCTTGGCGATTGCTGAGGCAGCCTGAAATCTGTGCAAACAAAAATTAGGGCGCGCCGGTGTTGCTTGCGGCTTCGCTGGCGGCGGGGGATGCGCATTGCGCCAAATCGGTGCAGTAAAACGGGTAGGTGCCTGACAGGGCTTGGCGATAGACGGTGATTTCTTCGGGCGCGCCGCAGCTGTCGGCGAAAATGACGAGCTGGGGCAGGTCGGCGCGGTGTTCGGGGTTTGCCCAGATGTGGTAGGCGCTAGGTTGGTAGTCGCTGGGTTTGGAGGATTTGGCTTCGCACGATGTGGGTTTGATTTCTTCGGGCTGGCGGACGGCATCGGGCGGGGGAAAGCCCACGGGCAGGGCGTATTTGTTGCTGTCGCCGCCTAGGTTGTAGCGTTTGCCGCTGCTTTTGGCTATTTGGATTTGGTCGGTGTGGTTGTAGGTGAAGTCGGTGGGGCTGGGCGGCAGGCGTTTGATGTAGAGCGCGGTTTGGGTTTGGTCGTAGGCGAGCATTGCTTCAAACTGCGCGTCGCGCTGTTCTTCGCTTTGGTTGCGGTAGTCAAACACTTTCAAGCCCCACGCGGCTTCCAGCTCGGCGGCGGAGAGGTCAAACAGGCAGCTGCTGCCCAGTTCGCCGCGGATTTGCTGCAATAGCTCGTCGGCGGTTTGCACGGTTTTCAGGCTGCCGCAAGGTTTGTGGGCGCTTGCGGTGTTGCTGGCGATGGCGGCGGACGCGGCGTTGGGCGCGGGGGATTGGGCATGGCAGGCGGCTAGCGCGGTTAGGACGAGGAGGGCGAGGGGTGTTTTCATGGTGGGGTGGGGATGGTTTTTCAGGCTGCCTTTGGGAGGGGTCAATATTTGTGTTAAGGGCAGCCTGAAATGGTCATAAAGTTAAATCTTCTGGATAGACAATAAAATAACCAAATTTGCCTTTTTTAACGATGCCGCCTGCGGCTTTGCCTTTTTCCGTCAGATGATACGATTTGCCTTGCAGTTCTTGCAAACCTGCTTCGCATAAGCGTTTGTTGCATTCGGTGGTGTCTATGCCCCATTTTTCGGCAAGTTTGGCAGCGGTTAGATGGTTGTATTGTTTATCGCTGGTGTCTTCTACGAATTCTTCTTTTTTCTCCACGACATCTAATGAAATTTTGACTTCTTCGCTAATACGGATGATGCGGTGTGCTTCGTCATGGGCTTCTTTGTAGGTGGCGGCATCGTCGCGGCGGATGAGCAGGATGCCCATTTCGTTATTGTTTATTTGGCTGAACTCGTAGAGGTTAAGGCTGGTGATGATGCACGCCCCTTCGCTGATGTAGCATTTGGCGTGCAAATTGGCGCAGTAGCTGGTACGAACGTAATCAAGAGTTTTCAACCAGTTGGCTTCGGCGGGTTGCAATTCGCTTTTGCCGTACACAATCCGTATGTCAATTTTCATACGGTTTTTGTCTTCCAACAGTTCTTTGATACGGTCGCTGAATTTGAGATAAGGGCTAATTAACCACAGGCGTTCTTTGGCTTGCTTGATTAACTCTTCTAAATAATAGGATGTGGCGCTGGTATTGAGAAATTTGGGCATTTGGCGTTCCTTTGTTTAATAAAGTGAGGCAGCCTGAAAACGAGCGAAGCTCAAACAAAAAGCGTTTTCAGGCTGCCTATCCCGTCAATCGTCGCCCTTGCGCGCCAAAATCTTGCGCTTGCCCGCATGGTCGGCGGCGGAGACGATGCCTTCAGCTTCCAGTTGGTCGATGATGGTGGCGGCTTTGTTGTAGCCGATGCGCAAATGGCGTTGCAGCGAGGAAATGGTGGCTTTTTGCGTGCGCACGATGACTTCGACGGCTTGGTCAAACAGCGGGTCTTTTTCGCTGCTGCCGCTGCCGTTGGGGCTGCCGTCAAAGTTAAATTCGGCTTGCTCAGGCGACAGGATTTCTTCCACGTAATCGGGCTCGCCAAACTGTTTCAGATAATCCACCACGCGGTGCACTTCTTCGTCGGCGACAAATGCGCCGTGCACGCGCTGCGGATAGCCTGTGCCGGGGGGCAGGAACAGCATGTCGCCTTGCCCCAGCAGGTTTTCCGCGCCCATTTGGTCTAACACGGTGCGGCTGTCGATTTTGCTGGATACTTGGAATGCGATGCGCGTGGGGATGTTGGCTTTGATTAAGCCGGTGATGACATCCACGCTGGGGCGTTGGGTGGCCAGAATCAGGTGGATGCCGGCGGCGCGGGCTTTTTGCGCCAAGCGGGCAATCAACTGCTCAATTTGTTTGCCTGCCACCATCATCAAATCGGCAAACTCGTCCACAATCACTACGATGGATGGCAATTTTTCCAATGGCTCGGGGTCGTTGGGCGTGAAGCTAAATGGGTTGGCGATTTTTTCGCCCCGCGCGGCGGCTTCGGCGATTTTTTCGTTGTAGCCCGCAAGGTTGCGCACGCCCACATGGCTCATCAGGCGATAGCGTTTTTCCATTTCGTTCACGCACCAATTGAGCGCGTTGGCGGCGTGTTTCATATCGGTTACCACGGGCGCGAGCAGGTGCGGAATGTCTTGATACACCGAAAGTTCCAGCATTTTCGGGTCTATCATAATCAGGCGCACATCTTCGGGCGTGGCTTTGTAGAGCATGGACAGAATCATGCTGTTTACGCCCACGGATTTGCCCGAGCCTGTGGTGCCCGCTACCAGCAGGTGCGGGGCTTTGGCAAGGTCGGTTACCACGGGTTCGCCCGTGATGTCTTCGCCCAGCGCAAGGGTTAATTTGCTGCTGCTGTTGGCAAAGGCGGGCGAATCAAACACTTCACGCAGGCGGATGGTTTGGCGTTTTGGGTTGGGCAGTTCCAGCCCCATGCAGGTTTTGCCTGGGATGGTTTCCACCACGCGGATGGCGGTTACGCCTAGGCTGCGCGCCAAATCTTTTTCCAAATTGGTTACCGAGCTGCCGCGCACGCCCATGTCGGGCTCGATTTCGTAGCGCGTAATCACGGGGCCGGCATAGGCATCCAGCACTTTCACTTTCACGCGATACTCGCCCAGCTTTTCTTCTATGGTAATGCTGTTTTCCAGCAATTCTTCTTGTGATTGCACGGCTTCGGGGTTGTGTTGCGCGGGGGAAAGCAGGCTGAGCGGCGGCAGAATGTAGCCTTGGCTGGGGTCAATTTCAGGCTGCCCTTGCTGGGCGTAGTAGGCGGCGAAGTCGGCTTCGGTGAGGCTTGCTTCGCTTGGGTTTGCATGGCGGGCGGGATGGTTGGCTGCATCGGGCGCGCAGAAGCGGCCGGCGAATGCTTCGGGTTCTTCGGGCTTGCGGGTTTCGGCGGCTTGCGCTTGGTAAAAATTGGCGGGTTCTATGATTTCGGGCGCGGGCAACGGTGCGGGCGCAACAATGGTAGGCGCGGGGATGGCGACGCTGGCGATGGGCGCAGATGCAGCCTGAAATGCGGCTTGGCTTTTTTCGGCAATGGGCAGCGGCAGGCGGTTGGCTTGGGTGGTGAAGCGGGGGGTGTTTTCGGCTTGATGCTTACGCGCGGCTGGAGTGTCGGTGTGGGACAGGTTTGCCCAGATTTCGCGCTCGGGGATGGTTTTGATTTCATTGAAGCCTTTGGCTTTTGGGCTGCGTTTGTCGTCAAACGTGCTTGCCCACGGCTGCGGCTCGGGCAAGGGGTTGAGCTTGTTGGCAAGGGCGTGCTGCTCGGCTTGCTGTTTGAGCAGGCGGGCGGTTTGCTGTTTGGCGAGGCTGTATTGGATGTCGTTGAAATCTATGGTTTCTAGGTTGGCGACGGGGAGGGTGATTTCGGGTTCGGGGTGGGGGTTGCTAGGGGTGTGTTGGGGGTTGGTGTGTTCGGGTTGGTTGTGTGCCAACTCGTTGCGCTCGTTTTCAGGCTGCGGTTGGTTGGTGGCGATAAAGTTGGTTTCCAGCAGGCGGTTTACTTCGTCTTGCGGGTTGCGCACGATAGTGATGGGGGTGGCATCGTGGTCAATAGAAGCGGGCTCGCTGGGGATTGCGGGGATTTCGTTGTGGGATGGGGTTTCAGGCTGCCTATTGGTGTGCAATGCGCTGAAATCTAGGTGGATTTCTTCGTCGTCGGGATGGTTTGGGCTTTGCTGAAACCCGTTTTCAGGCTGCGTTGTGTGGTCGGTCGCGGGAGTGTTTTCAAAGGCTGAGCGCAATTCTACATGGTGGAAGCGGTGGTCAATTAGGATTTCAGGCTGCTCGGCGGCTTGGGTGGCGGCGGCGCGCAGCATATTGCGGGTGGCTTCTTCTAGCGTGATGACGTTGTTGGGCTGTTGGGGTTGATTGGCTGATTCTGGCTCGGCGGCGGGCGTGGATTGCTCGGTGGCATCGTCAATCAGGGTGAAGGCGATGCCGTTGCTGGGGAGGGTGGGCGGGGGGGCTTCGGGGGTTGGCTCATCCACGGGGAGTTCCAGTTGCTGCGCGATGGGTTCGGGCTGGGGGGCGGTTTCGGGTTTGTAGCCGTCGATGATTTTGTAGCGCGGCTGGGTTTTTTGGTGTTGTTCCAGCTCGGCTTGCCATTGTTTTTCGCTTTTGGTTTGTTTGTAAACGAGGTAGGCTAGGGTGGCAACGAGGATGAGGGTGAGAATGAAGTACATGATATTTAAGGGAAGTTGTGAATTCGGGGAAGGGCGGATTTTACAGGGTTTTGGGGGGATTTTGTAGGGGGCTGGGGGTGGGATGAGAGAAGCATTGATGCTTT
>CAUQDE010000078.1:0-7056 GCA_963516425.1 uncultured Kingella sp. | reverse complement strand
TGGGGATGCACCCTGTTACGGCGCATGGCTGGAATTTGGGCTTGGAAAGCACGGAGATTCTGGCAAAACAAGTGTTGCAGGCGGATGCCAAGGGCAAGGATATTGCGTCCAAAGATGTGTTGGAGATGTATAACGTGAAGCATCAATTGCACACACGTCCGCTGTATCACGGAACCAATGCGATGGTGTCGTTTTTCACCAACGACAGCGCGCCTGCGAAATTGTTGCGCGGGGCGGTGTTGCGCGTGAGCAATAATTTGCCACCGCTGAAAAAGCTGATTAGCAAACAGCTTACGGGTTGATGGATTTTCAGGCTGTCTTGATGATGATTGGGGCAGCCTGAAAACATTGTCGGCAGCCTGAAAACGCGTAAAACACGTTTTCAGGCTGCCGCTTTGTTTGCAACAAAGGCTTATTCAAACAGCGCGCAAGTGCCGTCTGTTTCGCAGTTGGCGCGGCGATACAAGCGCACCAGTTTGCTGGTGGATGCGTCGTGCGGCTGCGGGTCTATCGCGCCTGTTAGCTCAGCGAGAATGGTTTTGGCAAGCTGTTTGCCCAGTTCCACGCCCCATTGGTCAAAGCTGTTGATGCCCCAAATCACACCTTGGGTGAAGACTTTGTGTTCATACATGGCAATCAGGCTGCCCATGTTGCGCGGGGTGATTTTATCCAGCAGGATAACGTTGGTGGGGCGGTTGCCGCTGAACGTTTTGTGCGGCACAAGCGCTTCGATATGCTCGGTGGGCACGCCTTGCGCTTGCAGTTCGGCGCGGGCTTCGGCGGGCGTTTTGCCGCGCATAAAGGCTTCGGCTTGGGCGAACACGTTGCTTAACAAAATTTCGTGATGCCCGGGCAGGTTGCTGCGTTTTTCCAAGCTGGCGATGAGGTCTATGGGCGTGATGTGCGTGCCTTGGTGCAGCAGTTGGAAAAAGGCATGCTGCCCATTGATGCCCGTTTCGCCCCAGATAATTGGACCTGTTTCGGTGGCAACAGGCGTGCCGTCCATTTGCACTTGCTTGCCGTTGGATTCCATATCTAGCTGTTGGATGTATTTGGGCAGGCGGTGCAGGTGTTGGTCGTAAGGCGCGATGACATGGCTGCCGCCGCCGTAAAAATTGATGTACCAAATGCCGATTAGCCCCATCAGCGCGGGCAGATTGCGCGACAGCGGCGCGTTGCGGAAGTGTTGGTCCATCAAGTGCGCGCCTTCCAGCAATTCAATAAAGTTTTCCTCGCCCAAATACAGCATGATGGGCAAGCCGATGGCCGACCACAAGCTGTATCGTCCGCCCACCCAATCCCAAAATTCAAACATATGCTCGGTGTCGATGCCGAATTCGGCAACGGCTTTTTGGTTGGTGGAAATGGCGACAAAGTGCTTGGCGATGTCTTTTTCGCTGCCTGCCTGCAAGAACCAATCGCGCGCGGTGTGGGCGTTGGTGAGCGTTTCTTGGGTGGTGAACGTTTTGGATGCGATGATGAACAGCGTGGTTTCGGGGTGGACTTTTTCCAGCACGTCGCGCATTTGCGTGCCGTCCACATTGGAAACGAAGTGCATATTCAGGCGCGGATGCCCGAAGTTTTTCAGCGCGGTGCACATCATCAAAGGCCCTAAATCCGAGCCGCCGATGCCGATATTGACCACATCGGTGATGACTTGGTTGGTGTAGCCCAGCCATTCGCCGCTGCGCACGGCGCGGGTGAAGTCGCCCATTTTGCGCAAAACGTGGTTCACTTCGGGCATCACGTCTTTGCCGTCCACCTTAATCGGCGTGTTGCTGCGGTTGCGCAGGGCAACGTGCAGCACGGCGCGGTTTTCGGTTTCGTTGATTTTTTCGCCGCGATACATTTGCTCAATGCGCTCGGGCAGCCCCGCCTGCTCGGCTAGGGCAACGAGGTCGGCGATGATTTGGTCGTTGATGCGGTTTTTGGAAAAATCCACCGCCAGGCCGCCCACTTCCAGCCAATAGCGGTTGGCGCGCTCGGGGTCTTGGGCGAATTGGTCGCGCATTTGGACGGATTGGGTTTGTTCGTAGTCTTGTTGCAGGGCTTGCCATGCGGGGAGGTTGGTGGGCGTGGTCATTTGCTTTCCTTTGCGTGGTGAGATTAAGAAGTTGGATTATAGTGATTTTCAGGCTGCCTTTGGATGAAATGAAACGGCAGCCTGAAAGCGGAAAGTCCCGTTTCAGGCTGCCTTATGGCGCGCGGGCGATGCGCCCTATCCGGTTTTCAGGCTGCCTGCCCTGTTTCATCAGTCGGCAGCCTGAAACCATGCCGCGCATCAGTCGTGTACGCGGTGGCTCAAAATGCTGCGCTTGCCTTTTTCCAACTGCAACGAAGCGGTTTCGCCCAAGCGCAACGCCAAACCAATCGCCAAGATGTCTATCACCGCCAGCTGCAACGAGCGCGACACCATCGGCGAATAACGGTGCGCGTCTTCCTGCGCCGCCAGCGCCAATTCGCAATCGGCAAACTGCGCCAGCGGGCTGCCCGCGCGGGTAATCACAATCACTTTCGCGCCGTTTTCCTTGGCAATGCTCACCGCATCCAAAAGCTCAATCGACGAACCCGAATTGGAAATCACCACCAGCACGTCTTGCGCCGTGAGCACCGCCGCCGCCATCAGCTGGATATGCGTGTCCGAATACGCCACGGTGGACACGCCGAAGCGGAAAAACTTATGTTGCGCATCCTGCGCCACAATGCCCGAATTGCCCACGCCATAAAACTCAATGCGCCGCGCGTGCGACAGCATCGCAATCGCGTTTTCCAGCTCGTTTTCGTCCAAACTGCGGCGCGCGCCGAGCAACGCGGCGGCGGTGTTGCCCAACACTTTTTCCATCACGTCGCCCATGTTGTCGTCGGTGTTCAATTCGGCGTGCACAAACGGCAAACCGTTTTGGCTGATGCTGGCAGAGAGCGCGAGTTTGAATTCGGGCAGCCCCTTGTAGCCCAAGCTACGGCAAAAACGAATCACCGTGGGCTGCGACACCTGCGCCTGCTCCGCGATTTCCGCCACCGCCGCGTGCACAAACCATTTGGGCTCCGACAGCGCGCATTCCGCCACCTTGCGCTCCGCGTTCGACAACGAATCCAAACTCTCACTAATCTTGCTTAACATGATGACCTCTTCCATTTGATTACAATCTGTCAGGCAGCCTGAAAAAGCTCAGGGCGCTTGCGCTGCAACAACATCAATGCCGCCAAGGTTTGCGAATTGCCCAGTGCCTCATCGCCAACCAGCGCGTCCAATTGCGCCAACGGCACGCGCACGGGCACCAGCGGCTCAGGCTCGTCGCCTTCCAATTTGGACGCGCGCAAATCCTCCGCGATAAAAACGTGCATCAGCCCGAACATATGGCTGGGCGACGAATACAGCGCGCGCAGCGGGGTAAGTGTTGCCGCCGCCAGCCCGATTTCCTCCTGCAACTCGCGCCGCGCCGCCTGCTCGGGCGTTTCGCCCGCGTCAATCAAACCCTTCACGCAAGTTAATTCATACCGCTCGGGACCGACCGCATACTCGCGCACCATAATCAACTCGCCGTTTTCAACCGGCAGCACCATCACCGCCGGCTTGCGCGACGGCGTTAAACGCTCATACGTGCGCTCCGCCCCGTTGGCAAAGCGCAAATCCACTTCCTGCACTTCAAAAATGCGCGTTTTCGCCGCCTGTCGCACCGCCAGCACCTCGGGCTTTTGCTGCTCCCTATCCAAAAAATGCTCTAAAAAGCTCATTCTGTTTTCCCTTTGTTATCCGATTTCAGGCTGCCTGCTGTGTTTGGCGCGCTAGCGCCGCGCCTGAAACTCATCCAGCAATTCTTTCGCATAGCGCAACGACAAACCAAACCGCTGCCGTATCGCCACCAAATCATTGATGCGATTGCCCGACACATTCTGCCGCAGCCATTCGTGCGTTTTCGGATTGCTTTTCACGCTCTCATACAAAAACCGCGCCGACGACATACTGTTATTGCGCAGCCAAGCCAGCCACGCCGCGATAACCAACACAAGCCACAAAAATTTCCACATAACCCGCTCCCTAATATTTTTAGGCTGCCTTGTAATTTACAACATGACACACATCAATCAGCCTGAAAGTTTGTTTCAACTACATTCTACTACACTTCACATTTGTTTACATAACCAGTTTGCCCCATCCTGCCCAACAAATTTTCAGGCTGCCCCAAACTGATTTTTTACACACCCCCAATTTGACAACACCCCCGCCCAGCCCCTAAAATCCGCGCGTTTCAAAGTTCTACGCCGTCTCAGGCACTTTTCCCATTACCCAATATTTTCAACCACGCGGCAGCGCAACCTCGTTTTCAGGCTGCCTATCCTTTATTCACAAACAATCCAAACACCATGCACGTTACCGAACTCCAAACCAAACACATTACGGAACTCCTAGAACAAGCCGAAAGAATGGGCATCGATGGCGCGAACCGCTTGCGAAAACAAGACCTTGTTTTCCAAATTGTGCGTGAGCTGATTCAAAACGGGCAAGAATTTATCTGCTCGGGCACGCTGGAAGTGCTGCCCGATGGCTACGGTTTTTTGCGCAGCGCGGCAACATCCTACCTTGCCAATCCCGATGATATTTACGTTTCCCCGCAGCAAATCCGCCGCTTCAATTTGCACACAGGCGACACCATCGAAGGCACGGTGCGCGTGCCCAAAAACGATGAAAAATACTTCGCGCTGGTGCGGCTAGACAGCGTAAATGGCGACCACCCCGAAAGCAGTCGCCACAAAATCTTGTTTGAAAACTTAACCCCGCTGTTCCCCACGCGCCAGCTCAAATTGGAGCGCGACAACCAATCCACCGAAAACATCACGGGGCGGATTATTGACCTGATTTCGCCCATCGGCTTCGGGCAACGCGCCCTGCTGGTTGCCCCGCCCAAAACAGGCAAAACCGTGATGCTGCAAAACATCGCCCACGCCATCACCGCCAATTATCCCAACGCTGAACTCATCGTATTGCTGATTGACGAACGCCCCGAAGAAGTAACCGAAATGATGCGCTCCGTGCGCGGCGAAGTGGTCGCGTCCACCTTTGATGAGCCCGCGCAACGCCATGTGCAAGTTGCCGAAATGGTGATTGAAAAAGCCAAGCGCATGGTGGAACACAAAATAGACGTGATTATTCTGCTGGATAGCATCACCCGCCTTGCCCGCGCGTATAACACCGTGGTGCCGATGTCGGGCAAAGTGCTTACAGGTGGCGTGGATGCGCACGCGCTGCATCGCCCCAAACGCTTCTTTGGCGCGGCGCGCAACGTGGAAGAAGGCGGCTCGCTCACCATCATCGCCACCGCGCTGGTGGAAACAGGCAGCCGCATGGATGACGTGATTTTTGAAGAATTTAAAGGCACGGGCAACATGGAATTGAGCCTAGACCGCCGCTTAGCGGAAAAGCGCGTGTTCCCCGCCATCAACATCAACAAATCCGGCACGCGCCGCGAAGAGCTGATTGTGTCTGCCGACCAATTGCAACGAATGTGGATGCTGCGCCGCGTGATTCACCCGATGGACGACGTGGAAGCCGCCGAGTTCCTGCTAGACAAAATCAAGCAAACCAAAAACAACGCCGACTTTTTTGACCTGATGCGCGGCAGCAATAACGCAGGCAAAAGCCATGCCGCCAATCATGCAAACAATGGCAACACCAGCAACGCCGCCCAAGGCAGCCTGAAAACCACCGCGCCCACCGCCGCGCAGCAAAACAGCAGCGAAACCACCAACCTGCCCCGCCGCCGCGGCCGCCCGCGCAAAAATCCCCTTGCCTAAGGAGCGCTTATGGCATTGCAAATTCAAATCATGCCCGTAACCGCGTTTCGCCAAAACTGCTCGCTGCTGTGGGACGATGAAACGCGCGATGCGGTGTTGGTAGACGTGGGCGGCGATGCCGAACATCTGCTCGCCGAAGTGAACAAACGCAGCCTGAAACTGAACGCCATCTGGCTCACGCACGGGCATCTTGACCACGCTGGCGGCGTGCCCATGCTGTTGGAACGGCAAAATGTGCCCGTTATCGGCCCGCATCCCGATGACCAATTTTTGCTGGATGTGCTGCCCGAAACCACCGCATCCTACGGCTTCCCCATCTGCCCCGCGTTCACGCCCACGCGCTGGCTGCACGATGGCGATACGCTGAGCGTTGGGCAATTCACGTTTCAAGTGTTGCACATTCCTGGGCATACTCCGGGGCAAGTGGTGTTTTACTGCGCCGCCGCCAAGCTGCTGCTTGCGGGCGATGTGTTGTTTTACGAGAGCATCGGGCGCACCGATTTTCCGCGCGGCAATCATCAGGATTTGCTGGACAACATCCGCAACAAACTTTTCAGGCTGCCTGATGACACGCTGGTTATCCCCGGCCACGCCCGCACCACCACCATCGGGCATGAAAAGCAGTTTAACCCGTATGTGGGCGGGGCAGCCTGAAAATGCTTTGCACGCCGTGCGGCGATAATGTTCACACAACGCTGTCGCCAAAATTAAAAACGACTGGGAAATATGAATCCAGTCGTTTTTTATTGTTTACTCGTTTTCAGGCTGCCTTTTGGCTTGGGATTAGGCAGCCTGAAAACAGGGTTTACGCGTTAATGCTCGTGTTCATGTTCGTGATGATGCGCGTGTTCGTGCGCGTGGCTTTCGCTTGCCACATCGCTGCAATACAAATTCTCGCCGTGTTCATGGTTTTGCGCATCCAGCTGCAAGGTAACATGGGCGATGCCTTTGCTTTGCACAAGGCGCTCCACCGCTTGGCGCACGCTTTGCGCTTCGCCAACTGTCATCGTGCCATCCAAAACCAGATGGGCGGAAAATAGATGGCGATCGCTGGTGAGCGTCCACAAATGCAAATCGTGCACGCCCAACACCTGCGGCACGGCGCGGATTTCGTCCGCCAGCGCGGTTTGGTCTATATGCTGGGGCGCGCCCTGCATCAAAATATGCAAGGTATTTTTCAGCACGCCCAACCCGCTGTGTGCAATCAACAGCGACACCAGCAGGCTCACAATCGGGTCGGCGAGTTTCCAGCCAAACGCCATC